>DAOVDS010000430.1 GCA_030669415.1 bacterium | reverse complement strand
GAACCGCTTGACCCTGTCCTCGGTGAACGTCAAATCGGTCGAGCCGTCAATTGATATCCTGTTGTCGTCGTAGAAGTAGATTATGTTACCCAGCCCCAGGTGGCCGGCAAGAGATGCCGCCTCGGAGCTCACCCCTTCCATCAGGTCGCCGTCGCCGCATATCGCGAAAATCCGCGGGTTCAGTATCTGGCGAGGGCCCGCGTTGAAAACCGAGCCCAGGTGCCTCGCCGCTATCGCCATCCCTACGCCGTTGGCGAACCCCTGCCCCAGCGGCCCGGTAGTAACCTCCACTCCCGGCGCGCAGCCGTGCTCCGGGTGCCCCGGCGTGCACGAGTGAAGCTGTCGGAAGCTCTTTAACGCCTCCAGCGTAACACCGTAGCCGAGCAGGTGAAGCATGGCGTAAAGCAGCGCGGACCCGTGCCCCGCCGAAAGCAGGAAACGGTCCCTGTCAGGCCAGCCCGGGTCGGCCGGGTTGAAGCGAAGGAACTTCATCCACAGCACGTATGCGAAATCGGCGCAGCCCATCGGCATGCCCGGGTGCCCCGAGTTCGCCTTCTGCACCGCATCCACCGCGAGGAAGCGAATCGTGTTTACAGCCTTCTGCTCCAACTTTGTGTCAACTGATGGCAACTCTGTCCCCTCTCATCCGTTGTCTACTGCAAGAATGAACGAATCCTGTCATCAAGGGCGCGCTGGTCCACCGCAAACGACTGCAGCGCCGATTCCGTCATCAGGTCATCAAGCGCCACATTGGCCGGCCAGTCCGCAATGCCGGGAATCTTGCCCTTCTCAGTAATCCGGGCAATCTCCTCTTCACCGAACCGGCAAAGGAAATTCAGGCCCGCCTCCTGGCTCTTCGCGACAAGCGTCTCAGGCGTGAGCGCCGCCGCGTCAATCGCGCCGACTGCCTGTGCATAGCTCTTGAACTCGTCGCTAACCTCCCACAGCACGCTGACCCGGTCCATGCCCTCGCTGACCCCGACCTCAAACCCGGCGTCCAGCTTGCTCTCAATGCACGCGGGCGTCGGGCCGGCATCGTAGAACCCCTGCACAGCCTTGGGCGGGATTGTCATCACATCCACGCCCGCAAGGTCGTATACCTGCTGCCCGCTGCGCATGCTTGCGGCAATCAGGCGCGTCCCGCACTCCGGAACTTCCCCGCGAACGCTGCGCAGGGCGTGCTGTGCCGCCAGCGTTGCCCTCTCGCCCACGTAGTCGCCGCTTCCCAGCCCGTTCTCCTTCACCACCTGGTTGAGCCGCCCCAGGAACACGTTGCAGAACGTCGGCCTCGAAACAACCGCCGCAAGGTAGTTCTGCCGCGCCGAGAACCCTATCGTGAAGTTGACCGGCACGCCCGCCTCGCTGAGGCGCCTCGCCGCCACGTACCCGGCAGGAGTCACCGGCACCTTGATGTAGAAGAACTCCGGGCACACATCGTAGTAGCGCTTCGCATATTCCACCGACTGCCCGACATCATGGGCGAAGTCCGGGTGAAGCTCAACGCTCACCTTGCAGCCAAGCTCCCTCACCAGGCTCAGGCCGAGCTTGCAGTTGATGACAAACCCTATCTCCCACAGCAGCCTGCGCGCCTCCAGCTCGCCTAACTGTGACTTGAGCTCGCCCACCGTGTGCTTTATGTCTTCATCCATGCGCCCCGTCTGAATCACCCGGTTGGCAAGCGTGTTGTTCGTGGTGCACGCCGTGAACTCCTCGCGCCACAGCGGCCTTGCAGCCTCTATGTCGCCTGTGTCAATCCACAGCTCGGTACCCAGCTCGCGCAGCCTCGCAAGCCCGGCATGCGACTCGCACTCCACGGAGCCCGGCCCATCGTAGCCCTCCAGGGCAAGCTCTCTGGTTATTTTCGCAATATCGGACTGCCCCATCCCGTCCCCCTCTCTTTTAGTCGTTGGGAACAACCAGAAGGCCGCATTATACCAGCAACCCGCCCGCCATCAAGAAGTGATGAAAAAATGATGCAAACGCAGATAATCACAAGCCCCGTCGTTCACGGCGGGGGTATTTTAGCCGCGCTGTTTACAACGCGTTATGAAGCCGCGGAATTCATTCCGCGGATATTTAGCGGCGCAGCTTGCTGCGCGTGTTCTTTTAGCCGCTCCGCCTGCGGCCCGGAATGAGAACCCCCAACCACCGCGCCTCTTATTGTACACTTTCCGGGGCACCGTTAAGGCAGGGGCAGCGTGGCGGGCTTGCAACCTTGACCAGTTCAGCGGGGCGATGG
>DAOVDS010000037.1 GCA_030669415.1 bacterium | reverse complement strand
GGCGAGAGCGAGCTTCTGGGCGCCACTACCGACGATGCGGCAGGCGAGTCATTCGACAAGGTCGCGAGAATACTCGGGCTGCCCTACCCCGGCGGGCCGTCAATCGCGCAGGCGGCCGAGAAGGGGAACCCCAAGGCAGTTGAGTTCCCGCGTCCCCTGCTGGGTCCGGACTCGCTGAAGTTCTCGTTCAGCGGTCTCAAGACAGCCGTTCTCTACCACGTAAGGGGACAGAATATCCGCAACCCGCGGGCAGTGTCTCCCGACGAGGTGCCGGATATTGCGGCCTCATTCCAGGAGGCTGTGGTTGACGTGCTTGTCGAGAAGGCGCTGCGGGCAGTTGAGCGTACAGGGATTCGGCGCCTCGCGGTCACGGGCGGTGTCGCATCCAACCGGCGTCTGCGCGACAAGCTGGCCGAGGCCGCGCCGGGCGTGCAGGTCTTCTTCCCGCCGCGCGAGCTTTGCACGGACAACGGCGCGATGGTGGCGGGCCTCGCCTATGAGTTAATGCAAAAAGGCGAAATAGCATCACTTGACTTGGATGCCTACGCGCAAGTATAATTCCTCTCTTGCGCGAGGGAGGCTGGCATGCTTTACGCAGTTATCATGGCGGGTGGCACGGGGACGCGGTTCTGGCCACTGAGCACCAAATCCCGCCCCAAGCAGTTCATCTCTCTGGACCACGGCGGGAAATCGCTGCTGCGGCTCACGTTCGAGCGCATAAAAGATACAGTCGCACCACAGCGAATCTACGTGGTGACTTCGGCAATGCAGCGCGACATGACTGCGAAGGAACTGCCCGAGCTTTCTCTTGAAAACATTTTCGCGGAGCCCGTCGCCCGGAACACGGCGGCAGCCATCGGCTATGCTGTCGTACGAATTGCGCGCGAGGACCCGCAGTCGGGCTTCCTGGTTCTGCCTTCAGACCACCTCATTGAAGACAAGGACAAGTTCATAGCGGCCATTACCGCCGGGGCGCAGGTGGCTGCGAAGACGGACTCGATAGTCACGCTCGGCATTGCGCCCACCAGCCCGAGCACAGCCTACGGCTACATCAAGAAAGGCGCCAAACACGCCGAGATTGGAGGGGTCGAGGTTTTCGAGGCCGACGAGTTCAAGGAGAAGCCTGACAGGGCCACGGCGAAGCAGTACCTCGATTCGGGAGAGTATGTGTGGAACTCGGGGATGTTTGTCTTCAAGAACACGGGCTTCCTTGCGGCAATGGAGAAGCATCTGCCCAAGCACCATGAGGCGCTGCGGAAGATACAGGGCAGCATCCTGTCGCGTGAGGAAGAGACGGTTACGGTCAAGGAGTATTACGCGCTGGAACCCATTTCGATTGACTACGGGATTCTTGAAAAAGCGGAGAACGTAAAGATGGTAGAATCGAAGTTCGACTGGAAGGATGTAGGCTCCTGGTCCTCGCTGGAAGAGGTCCTCGACAAGGACGGCGACAACAATGCGGCCAAGGGCGACAACGTGCTGCTCGGCGCGAAGGACAACGTGATAGTGTCTGAGGGTGGTGTCATCGCCGCGGTAGGCGTCGAGGGACTGGTGATTGTCCACACGCCCAAGGCGACTCTCGTCTGCAGAAAAGAGGATGCCGAGAAGGTTCGCGAGGTTGTCGAGAAGCTCAAGGAAAAAGGCCTGGAGCAGTACCTGTAATGAGCAGGCTTGAGGCCTGGATTTCCCCATGTTTTGGCTACTCAGGCCACAGGTCTTACGCCTATTCTCTGGAGCAGGCTGTGGCTGAATCTGCGAAACAGGGCACTGGCAAGCGCAAGTACGTTGCGCAGCTTTCTGATGGTGAGCAGGTGCGTGACGTTTTCCTGGTGGCGGAGCTTCAGGAGCGCACCACCAAGGATGGGTCTGCGTACCTCACCATGACACTCGCTGACAAGTCGGGTTCGATAAAGGCAATTCTGTGGAATTACTCACGCAGCGACAACAAGATAACAAGAGAGGACTTTGTGGAAGCGAAGGGTGTCGTCGGCACCTACAACAACCAGCTCCAGCTTCGCCTGCTTTCCGTTTCGCCCTACCCCGAGGAGAAGGTCTCGGTTGAAGATTTCCTTCGCAAGACAGACAAGGACATCGAGAAGCTGCTGGGCAAGATTGTTTCGATTCTCTCCGAGATAGAGGACCGTTTCCTTGACGCGCTGATGAAGTCATTCCTGGGTGATAAGGAATTCATGGCCGCCTTCAGGCGTGCGCCCGCGGCGCACAGCATGCACCACGCTTACATAGGGGGCCTGCTGGAGCACACACACAACACTGTCAGAATTTGCAAGGCGTTCTCGCTGATTTACCCGCAGGTTGATGCGGACCTGCTTGTCGCCGGCGCGTTTCTGCACGACATAGGCAAGACCAGAGAATACAACTACACCCGAAGCTTTGACTTTTCCACTATCGGCAGGCTGAAAACCCACATGCTGCTTGGATGCGAGATACTGCGCGCGCACATCTCGACAATCAAGGACTTCCCGGAGAAGCTCGCCGTCAAGCTCGAGCACATGATTCTTTCACACCACGGCCAAAAAGACTGGGGCTCCCCCGTAGAGCCGATGTTTGTGGAGGCAAGCCTTCTGCACTTCGCCGATAATCTGGATGCGAAAACGTTCATGTATGATGAAGCCCGGCGCAACGGGGCCGAGGGCGATGAGTGGTCGCCATACTCCCGGGAGCTCCAGAAGTTCGTGTACCTGGACTGAGCCCCCGCCATCTCCGGAGGATAAACAATGAGAAAACGGATTTCGCCAGGTATCCTCGCAGCTCTTCTTTGCCTGCTTTGCTTCCAGGCCGGCGCGCAGGAGACAACTCAGGAGAAGGCGTGGCCCAAAGACATCGTTCCTGAGAAATACCGCACTCTCGTTGAAGAATCACTCGGCTTTGCGGGCGAGAACAGCAGTGAGATTGAGAGCTTTCTGACAGATACCACGCCGGAGCAGCGGGAGGCGGCCTCCTTTCTTATTGCCTACATGGCACCGAGCGACCTCGCCTGCGCAAGCTCAGAAGTACTGCGCGAGCACCTAAGCTACGCCTTCAAGACGCGCGACCTTTTCCCATGGTCGAAGAAGGTCACGAAGGAGTTGTTCCATCACTACGTCGTGCCCTGCCGCGTGACACAGGAACCTTTCGAGCAGTGGCGCAAGTACCTGTTCGAGCGAGTCTATCCCCGCGTGAAGCATCTCGAAACGATGGAGGAGGTCATACTTGAAATCAACATCTGGTGCAAAGAACGTTTCACGTATAAGCCCACACAGCGCCGCGACCAGGGGATTTTCGAGAACCTCAAGCGGGGAGTCGGGCGCTGCGAAGAGATGATGATTCTGTATATCTGCGCGGCCCAGTCGGTCGGAATCCCCGTGCGGGTATGCTCGACGCCGCTGTGGTCCACGTGCGACTCCAACCATGCGTGGGTGGAAGTATGGTGCGAAGGGAAATGGTACTACCTGGGCGCCTGCGAGCCTGCGGACTCACTCGACTCGGCGTGGTTTACCCTCCCGGCCCGGCGCGCCGCGCTCGTCCTCTCGAGAATTTACGGCGTACCCGAGGATGCCGAGAACCTCTACAGGCTGTACAAGCGCTCCGCAATCATAAACTCGACATCCGTGTACGCGGAAACCGGAAAGGTCACGCTGGACGCCGGCGTGGGCGCGGAGGTGTATTTCTATGTATTTAACTACGGCTCGCTTCGCCCGTTCTCGAAACGCGAAGCTGATGAAAACGGCAGGGTAGAGATTGAACTTGGTCCGGGCGAGTACCTTTTTACAATCGCCCTTGATAAGACATTCGCCAAATGGGGAAAGGTGAAGGTAGAGCCCGCAAAGGAGTCCACGGTTGAGTATGGCGAAGGCCCATCACCGGAAGGCTGCATGTGGCTGCGCTACCCCGGGAAACCCAAGCGCAGGAAAGGCAAGCCCAAGGAGAAGAAGGAGCGCAAGCCACTGCCGGAGTTTGAGGCCCCACCGGACACGTACAAGGTGAAGCACTTCAAGCCGGGCGACTATCCGAACGTAATGGCAAGGCTTGAGAAACACGAGCTCAAAGACAAAGTTGTGGAAGCGCTCGAGAAATCGCTCGGAAACTGCGACAGCCTGGCCGAGTCAATCCGGCGTGCCGGGGCGGACGACCTGAATGACTTGCTCTGGCTGATTACAGAGCTGCCGGTACTCGACCTGATAGAAGCCACGCCTGAGGTGCTGTTTGAGTACATTGCTTATTCGAAAGTTGCGCGCTCGCTGCAGAAAACCACATACAGCGACGAAACGTGGCGCGAACACGTTCTGAACCCGCGCACCGGCTACGAGCCGCTCAGACCCTGGCGCAAGGAGCTCTTCGGCAGGTTCCACAAGCTGATTGGCAAAGACGCAACAGCCACCGCGCTTGCCGTAAACAAGTGGATTGCAGGAAATGTCAAGGAGTTCAAGGAAGGCTCTTCCGGCTCGTGGAAATACCCGCTGCTTGTGGTCACCTCGCACTGGGGGACAAAGAGCGAGATAAACGGCTGCGCGGTTGGCTGCCTGAGAACTCTCGGCGTGCCGGGGAAACTGAGCAAGAACAGAAAATGGGTCGAGTTCTTTGATGGAAAAGAGTGGCAGCCGCTCTACCCGCTCGAGCCGGAGAACTTCGCCAGCAAGGGCAAGAGCAGCGAGGTCTCGAAGGCCTACGAGAAGCCGGGTACGCTGGTGCTGACACTGAAGCGCAAGGGCTCGCCCATGGTGAAGTTCCACAACTTCGCCGCGATGAAGCTGGGCGGCAAACTCTGGGAAGCGAAGTGGCCGGACAAGGAAACTGACGAAAATGGTAATGCCCGGATGGAACTCGCGCCCGGCGAATACCTCTTTAACACCGGCGTGCGAAACAGGAACGGTGACCCGTATATCTTCTTCAAGCGTGTCAAGATAGAGTCGGGGAAAGAGGTCCAGCTTGATGTCGCGCTCGACATGCCTCTGGAGCAGCTCAGCCGGGAAGACCTTGTGGTGCGCGAAATCGAGAGTGGAGCAATGCCCGAGCTTGAAATCGAACTGCTTTCCTTCAGCAGCGGCCCGGTCCAGGACCCCGTGTACCTGTGGGTCTTCTTCACCCTCGATAATGAGCCGTGCAAATCCATGCTTCCGAGAATCAACAAATTCGCCAGGAAGGCGCCGGGCGTGATTGCGCACTTCATCTACCTGGGCTCTGACAAGCAGGCCCTGACGGCATTTGACAAGGAGCACAAGCTTGCAGGAGGAGGTCACAGGCTCCTTGGGACTGTGGACCTGAAGGAGGCGATAGAGAAGCTCAAGCTCCCCAACAAGGATGGGAAGCTCAGAGCAATGCCTTCGATAATGCTGGTCGAAGCCAAGACGAAGGAAATCTTCTACTGGGAGGAAGGCTTCAACCTTGCGATTGACCAGACGCTAAGCCAGATGCTTGAGTTGATGCAAAAGGAGAAGTAACGCCGGCGGCATCTCAGAGCTTTGAGCGCAACACCACAAATGCGTATCCACCGACGATTGAGAACAGTGCCACCTCAACTGTGAGAATAATAAATCCAGCAACAATAAAGAACTTTAAGTCCCATGGATGCATTCCGCTACCGGGAGATGAAGCATGCGCAAGCACCGCAATCAGCACAGTGTAAATGGGCAGAAACGTGAAACCCCAGTATGAAAGATACCATGGCAGGTTCAGCAGGCCCCACGTCACAAACACGTTTAGCAGCCCCCACACTACGAATGCAATTACTGCGCCAAGGTACATCCTGCGGTAGAGGTGGCCGAGGCCGGGAATAATGATTGATAGCAACATTTCAAGGCAGGCGTCTTTCTCAACAAGCGACGTCATCCCCAAGTCTCTGTTGCGCAGGCGGGCGCTGAGGTGTGCATAGACTAAGCCGAAGACAAACACTCCGAAAGCGAGCAGTGTGTAGAGGAAAAACATCCCAAGCCCGAATGCGGGTGAAAGAAGATAGTAGAAGGCACCTGAGACAAGGGCAGCAAAGGCAGTCATTACAGCAACGCCGGGTAGAGGTGCACCGGAGTAGATATTACCCAGACCGGGAAGCATAAGGGACAGCGACACCGCAAGCCAGGGGTATTTCAGGTGTTCGAGGTCTTCCAGCTTCACAGCACCCCCCTGGCGATAAGGGGCATGACTTCGCCAGCCTTTCCCATGATAGAGACATCCGCCTGAGGCGTAAGCGGTGTCGGCGCCAGATTCACTTCAATTACCGTTGCCCCGGCCTGCTTCGCGAAGATGGCGAACGAGGCTGCGGGATAGACAACAGAAGAGGTGCCGACGACAAGCATTACGTCAGCGCGCGGCAGTGCCGCCATGACGGCAGAGAGTACCTCGTTGTCAAGCGATTCCCCGAACCAGACGACATCCGGGCGAAGCGGCGCGCCGCAGTCGCAGTACGGAGGTTCCGGCAGCGGCACTGTCTCATTGTGCTCGATGTGCCCGCATGAATCGCAGCGGATTCGCCAGATATTCCCGTGCACCTCGATGATGCTGCGACTCCCGGCGAGCGAGTGCAGGCCGTCAATGTTCTGCGTAATCAGGGTGAAGGATTTGAAAGGCCCGCTCTCCAGCCTCGCAAGCGCTTCGTGCGCCGGGTTGGGTGAGACGGATTTCATCATCTTGCGGCGCATGTTGTACCACTGCCAGACAAAAGCGGGATTGGCTGCGAAGGCCTGCGGGTTGGCGATCTCTTCGGCGCGGTAGGTCTTCCAGAGCCCATCTTTGCCCCGGAAGGTAGGGACTCCGCTCTCGGCCGAGACACCGGCACCCGTCATAACGACGACACTGCGTGCCTTCCCGAGTATTTCAATTGCTTTGTCTATATTTCCCAACATACGTGTTTTTTACTACGGTAGTATGGAGCTGCTGTTTCCGTCTCAGTCGGTGCCGCAGTTCAGCGGATATATCTCAATACGGTTCTCGACCTCGGCGCGAGTGCCTCTGGTCCCGGTAGGGTCCCCGAGGCTGGTCTTCAGTATGACACCTATGCAGCCCGGGGCATTGTAGAAAGAGAGAGCCTCGGCGTGACTCGCCAGCACTTCCGTGTTGGCCCCTTCAACTCTCTCAACCTTGTTGGTCGTCGTGTTAAGCTGAAAGGTTATGTTGTCTGACCACGTCTGTGCACCATTCCCAATGTCAAAGCCGGTTATTCTTTTGAAAGTGACCGAGGAATAGAGAGTCACAGTCTTGGGACTCCCGGTAGGTGTCAACGGCGGAAGAGTCCTGGTGCCCTGGCTTCCACTGAAGCTCACATTCACGAATTCGGAGTCGGTACCCCTGAGCTCTTCTGCCATTTTCTGCAGCGCACGCTCGTTGTGCTCCGAGACAAGCAGGTAGTTTTGTGTAGCGTGAGAAGCGCGCAGATGCGACACAAACAGTTGAATCACCGCGCCCATCACAACCATCAAGATCGCGGTCGCGATGATTACTTCCAGAAGAGTAAAACCCGAGGAGAGAATACAGTATACAGAAGAGGAGGATACAGCTTCCTGCGTTCTGTATTCTGTCTTCTTCATTCTGTATTCTGTCTTCTGTATTCTGTCTTCTTCATTCTTCATTCTGTTTTTGCCTCACGCCTCACATCAGTGGACAACTCGCCATGCGAAGAAGTCGGGCCGCGCCGTCCCCAGGAAAAACGGCGGAGAGTTGCCTCTTAGCTTCTGGTCGTATTGGTAAATACCGCTGTAGGAATAACCTTTGCCGGTTTTGGGGGGACTGGAATAACGCCCGTAGGAACCGTTGAACGTCAGGGAGCCCGTTATCCGCAGGTTGCGCTTTACCAAATTGTCGTGGTCATAACCGAACTTCCCGTTGGCAAGAATAGCGGCATCAATCTGCATGCTGCTGCCGGCGGGCGTGCCCACGCCGTAGCGGATATCCTCGGCCGCAACCATGCCTACGGCGGAGTTCCCGGTATAGTTGGGATTCCTCACAAACTGGACTTTCGGGTCGGTGTCGGAAGTCCAGTAATGCTTGCCGGCGTCATTGAAGTAATTGGCGGTCTTGTAATCGTAGGCAGTCCCATCGGCCTCCCTGTGCTGGTAATAGGAGTGTCCATTCTCATCGATATAGATTATCGGCGAGCTGATTGATATCTGACCGGAGCCGCTTGTGCTTTTGTTGACGATTGTAACCCTGCCGTTTATGCCCGCGACATTGTACGTCGTGCCGCCCGCGGTCGTCGTCGTACCGGTGATAGTGACGTTACTCGTATTGCAGGCAATAACGCCGTTGTCCGGCAAGTCTCTCTCGACCCCATCGCCGTCGAGTATGACTCTGGTGACATACTTGTACTCGCCTAAAACCAGTTCCTCTCTTGTCACAAACTTGATAGTGCTGTTGGCGTCGTACCCCCCGGCATGACCCACAGCCCAAAGGGTGTTTATATCATTGGTTTCCGGCATGGGCCTCGCCGCGACGGAGAAGTCGTGGTCGCTCACGTACTTCACACTGCCATCATCGTTATAGATGGTGAAAAGCTCCTCAAACGAGCCGGAGCCGTTAAAGTCGTAGCCACCTGTTGCAGTTGTGTCGCCCCACATCTTCGCTGGCTCGTTGGTGCCGGGAGTGCGGCAACCACGGTTGTAGGTTATCGTGCCGTTGGAATGTACTCTCCCCGCGACGGTGGTCTCGCCGAACCTGATGCTGCCGCCCACAAAGAACATGTACTCCGAAAACGGCTCGCGTTCCCTGACCCACACCTCAATGACGCGTTCAACAGCGTCGCCACCTACCGGCACACGGGACTCGATACAGTACCAGGGGCTGCTTCCCTGACTGGTTATGGTAATTCTCGCATTCGTGGCGTCAAGCTCGGGCAGCAGTGTGCTTGTCACAAGGTACCCCGAGTCGGATGAGTGATTCAGAAGCCACTCGTTTCTCCCGTTGGCGGCGTAGTTCGAGGCCTTGATGTAATACTTCACGTAGTCAAGGCCGGCGTTCGCTGCGTGAAAAGACTTGACAAGCTGGCTCTTCTCCCGGGAAACCCTCGCCTGCATGGTCGTGGCGCCCAGAACCACGGCAGCCGCGGTACCCAGCACTACCAACAGCACCAGGACGAAAATCAAGATAGAACCTCTGTTCCCATTCATCTTGCTTCTCCTTTCAGTTCACGTTGTCAACGTACGTTACAAAGGAATGGTGCCTGAACCTGACCTCGATTTTGTACACGGAACCCGCCTTGCCCTTCTCGGCGTATGCGGTGGAAACGTCAGTGACTGTGATTGTTCCAGCTTCTCCGGGAAACTCCGTGAGATCCAATATCAGCGGGCTGTTTACCCTCATATATTCGATGGTGCCGGGCGTCGCCGCGGGGCCCCAGTTGCGCCCCGGAAGCTCCATTATCACTTCCTGGCACGCGGCGTGGATTACGCGGTCCTCTTCCAGTATCCTGGCGTGCTGCTGGCCTTCCAGGAGAGCCTGGCTGAGCCCGAGCGAGACTATCGCAAGCAACGTCATGGCGATTACAACTTCCACCAGAGTGAAGCCATTCTGCACTGTCAGCCTCCTGCTCACCAATCTAATTCGTGGACTGGTCCCATGGTCCTTCTTCCTTAGGCTCACGCTCTCTGCGCATTCTCTCCTGGTCTTGTTCCCACGTACTTCGCTGAGGTTGCGGCGCCGCAGCGGCAGGCTTCTTCCAGCGAATGCGATACTTCCTGTTCAGCGTATCCTCGCCCTTCTCATATTCTCTCTCGGGCGATATGAGGAGTTCCGGCCCTTCAGGCGCGCCCTCGTCGACACGTATCATCATGTCTTCCTGCTCCTGCGGCTCCGAAGGGGCAAGAACCTGAGTGACGATACCGAATACAAGCAGGCTGGCGCTGGCACCTACCAGCACAAGCAGGAACGCCGGGCTTCTCCTTCTGCGTGTGTCGAGCGAGGCTTTGCGGGCCTTCACTACCGAACGTGGTGAGTATCCCCAGGCCAATGTCTGCCTCCATGGTGTTTTCAAATTCCGGGAGCAAGCCGGTATCTGCTCACCACCTGCTCCCGGATTACGCTCGTCTCTTCTCCGTTATTATAGACGTGTTATACAAAGCCATTCAAATAAAATTCCGCTCTATTTCAGTACTTTCCGGCACAACTTTGCGCTTCACAGGCATTTGCACACCTTGCTGACAAGAAGGGAAGCGGCCACCGCAAGGTCTTCCGTTGGTAAAATAATCTTGCAGGCGGAGTCGAACAGCAAGTTTGCCTCGTTGGGAAAATCCTCGCACGCCTCGTGCAGCACGAGTGCGATAACAACGTTGGGAAGCACCCTGAACCTGGCCCCTGTATCGCCGAACTCCACGGGTTCTCCGCCCAGTTTCGCCGCAATATCGAGCAGTTTCTTCTCCCTGCCGGCAAACGTCGTTTTCATGCGCTGGATTGTCCTTGCGGCAAACGCGGGAAAGTAAAAATCCCCCCCTTCGAGTTCCCTGAACGAAATCCACTCGCCCGTCGGCCTGGCGGACGATAGGTCCATTAGGTAATGCAGCACGAGAACTGCGAAAAACGCAGGCGCCTCATTCCCGCTCCAGAGCACGCTACGCCCGGCTTTGTCTATGCGAAACTCATCGCCGAGCATTTTCACGCAGAGCCCCCCGTCCGCCGCCAGGTATGCCCCCTTGCGGTTAATCAGGCCCTCGTCAGTCTGTTCCTCCAGCGCCGCCCAGGCTTTATCAAGAGCCGGCCCGTATCCCTGCGGCCTGGGCGCCAGAACGAAGTTGGCACCATCATCACTAATATCCATTACCCGTCAACCTCCACGAAGTAAAGATACTCCTGCACCCTGTCGGCACTGTAACTTCTGCTGCCCGAGTCGCTGTCCGAGCGATAGCGCTTGTAGTCTCTCGTGAACCGCTCGAAAGAATCCGGTTTTCCGACGGACTGGAAAATCCGCTTGACTTCGCCGTCGGGAATCAGTCCTTCCGAACTGTAAGACATGAAAATCGAACGGGCTCCGCCATGCTCCACCGCCGCGTTTACCAGCTCCTCCAGCGCGCCTGCGCATTTGCCTTTAAGACAGAAATCGCTTTTCAGACTGGAAAACTCTTCTACCATGCCTGTCTTGCCGCTGAGCGTCGGCTGGAACTCGAACCAGCCGCGGGCAATGAGCTCCGGCACGTGGTAGTTGGCGGCATAGTCGCGCCGGTTGTACGGCGGGTCAAGATAGAGAAGGTCGAACTTTTCCTTGCGGGCGCACTCCGTCGCATCCATGCGATGGCACCGGTGCGGTTTTGCCGGCGACTGCACGTTGATACGCGGTACGCGCAGTTCCAGCAGCCTCTCCGGGCGACTGCCAAACTCCTTGAGGTAGGCGCCGTAGACGCCCGTGGTGTTTGCCGCCACGTCTGCCGCGTCAAGCAGCGCCACAAGCAGCACGTAGAACTCCACCCTCGTAAGCATGCCCGATTGGCGCCACTCGTGCAGCATTGTCCGGATTCCGTCTATCCTCTGTGCATTCTCCGAAGTGAAGAACATCCTTTCCTCCTCGGGCTGCTCTTCATCAGGAGGCATGTGCGCGGGCGGCTTGACCTTCTCTTCGGAGAAATGGTTCCAGAAGAAGCCCCTGTTCTTGTGATCTGCGTTGAGGTAGTTTATCACGCCTATCAGGTTCTTCGCCTCTTCCGGAAGTGCCGCTTCAATCGGGCTCCACGCCGTGAGCATTGCGATTTCAGCTCTTGCCTGTGTGAGAACCCCGGCGCGGTAGAGGCCTTCAAACTGCGGATACTCGCACGCCTCGAGAGCCGCCACCTGGAACGCATGCGAATACTCCATGATGTCATTGGAGACAACCGTGTAGCCCATGCGCTTGAGCAGGCCCGAAACAGCCCCGGTGCCTGCGAAGATGTCGCATGCGACATTCGCTCCCCGGGCCCTTTCCTGAACCACTTTCTCGATGAATCCGAGCAGGCGAGATTTGCTGCCGATATATCTCACAAAACCTCCCAGTATTCGCACATGGTATTAGTGTACCAGCAGCACCAGCACGACGCAAGTCAGCACTCAGAATTGAGGCGAATAGCGGCCGCAGCATTCGCAAGGAATTCTGATTTTATGGCGTAGTAGTAGGTGCGCAAATACATCCACGCTTATAGGTGCAACCAATGATGGTTTATTGGGAACAAACGTTGCAGTGTCGTGTTAGAATGACAAAGAGAGTCTCTAACTTACAAAGAGGGGGCAAGTATAAAACGGTTGTTGGCTATTGTGTTGTTGGCGGTTTTTCTCGTCGCGGTAGCTGGTGACAGTCTTGCGGGCGGCAAAGGAAAGTGCTGGTGTAGACCGTGGGTAAAAATCGAAATCACCCCGCCGGAAGAAGAGGTCTTTTCTCAGGGAGAAGAAACCAGCTTCGGCATAGAGCTGGTAACGAGACTTCCTGAGCATGCTCTTCGCAATATGGAACTGACCGCCACTTTCCCTGATGCGCAAACGCCAGTAGAGCTGACAAAGCTCGACATCAAACATTATCTCTTCTACACCAGCGAGCTTACGAAGGTAGGTGAGAATGTCCTTACAGCGCAGCTTTGGAAAACAAATCCGGCCTTGGCGAGAGCCCTTGAATGCGTGAAGGAAAAACTTGAGCGGCGTGTCGAGTATCTTGAGGACCTTCTTGATAGAGTAACAAATCCCCGGCTGCGCAGGTGCATACAGCGCCTGATTGAAATCTACAGTCACGTAATCGCGCGGATAGACAGGCGCATTGCGGACTCCAGCATCTTGATTGCGACCGCTTCCGCTGCCATCACTGTGGAAGCGGACACCACGCCTCCAACGATTTACGACGTATATCCGAAGTGCGGTGAGAGCGCCACGCCATATACCGATATCGAAGTGGTCTTTTCGGAACCGATAAACCCTGACACGGTTACCGCCGATACATTCCGCGTTTGTGTTATGGAAATTGCACCTCCCGTCGTTGAGAGCCGTGTTGAGGCAGCCAAGAACTACGTGAGGCAGAACGGCTTTACCCCATGGTGCTACCCCGTCGAGGGTACGTACTCATTTGACTATGACGATACTGTAGTCAAGTTCACACCTTCGACACCCTTTCCGATGGGCTGCGTTGTCTGGCGATATGTAGGGCCTTCTGAGACGGGCACTATTGAGGACCGGTTCGGTAATGGTCTTGAAGAATCTCTCGACTGCTGGATATACATGAACCTCACCTGCCAGGTAAAGATACTCGACATGTATGCAAAAAAAGACAAGGAGAAGAATGAGCCGAAAGAGAAAAAGAAACGGAGCCTGCTTAACCGTATCAACAAGGACAAGAAGTACGATGTAAAAACTGTAGAGGACTGCATCATTGAGTACCAGCTTATCTGCGCAAAAGAGGAAGAGGATGGAGAAGAACCTCAGGTGGAGTTTCAGATATACGTCAAATACACGGACACGAAGGGCGCGAGACACTGGTTCTATCACAAGGTTCTGAAAAAGGAGCCAAAGGCCGAGGACGAGACTGACCAGCAGTTGGTCCCGGCAATCCTTCTGGGCCCGGAAAACAAAGCCCCCGATGACTACACGGGGGAGAAAGGCATCAAATGGACTGGCAGGGACGGGTTTGAATGGAAGAAAGACAAGTTCAAGTGCGACTGCAACAGAATTCTTCTGCCCGGCAAGTACGAATTGAAGATAAGAGGGAAACATCCCACCTTAGAGTGCAAGCCCAAAACCTACCACTTCACCGTGGCAAAACCCTATGCCCACTGCTATGGCCCTTTCTTCCCGGAAAGTCCAACCTACAGAGAAGGAGAACTTAGATTATATTATGTGGGTGCCAAGTATGATGGGCGCGAAGGAGCGAAAGAAGCAAACAAGACATTCAAAGAGTTGAAGTACAATGTTCTTTCTGAAAAAGAAAAAGTCTATGCTCGCACAAAGGCAGCGAAAGCTCTCGAGGAACTGAAAGCGAAAGACGCCATTCTTTCATTTACGGGCCACGGCTGGACCGGCAGAATATGGTTCTACGACAATGTCACTGATGCGCAGACTGGAAAGTGGAACTGGACAAGCGTCTCGCAAATAGCTGCCAGTGAGGCAACAAGGGACTACAAACTACCGCCTGGCGGAACAGGCAGAACGGTAAAGAGCAATTCAAAACTTCTTTCCGCTCTCGGCAGCGGCACGACGTTCAAGGACGGCGACCTCAAGGATGTTCTCCTCGTTGTTACCCTTTCCTGCATGGGCGGTGATAGCGGGACACCTCCAAAGAACGAGAACAACCTTGCAAAAGTTCTCTTTGAGAAAGGCGTTGATTTCGTGGTTGCGTTGACAACGAAAGGCCCTACGGAAGACGCAGTTGACCGTTTCTACACAAAGTTTCTCAGCGAAGCAAAGAAAACGGATACCAATGGAAAGTACGCGACTGTGCAAAAAGCTGCTGATGAGGCTATAAAGCATGTGGCAGCGGCGGGTGGTAAAAACACAGGGATCACGGGTGGGGTTTTCATGGCCCCGGGTTTCATCGGAGGGAATGAGCCAAAGACTGTTTACCCGACGCGTTATGGCTGCACAAAAAAGGATCCCCATTGATTCTTTGGAGGACAGTGCCGTGAAATGGGCTGTCTTGGCCGCATTGATTGTTGTCGTGGCAGTATCTTGTCTGTTCGTCTGGCAAATTGTGCGTCCTATTCCCCAAGACCAAGAGCGATTTGCCGGCAAGACAAGCGGCAAAAATACGGTTGACGTTTATCAGCTTCCCGACAAAGGTGGCAGTCGCGCCCTGCAACAAGAGAAGAAGGAACAAGAAGGAGAAAACGCCGCGAATCCAGACGCGCCACGTTCCGAAACGATAGCTTCTAAGGACTCTGTCAGCCCGGAAGAGTTGGAACTTGCAAAGGAGATGGCCTGGGATTTCCTGACAGCCGGCGGTGCTGACCCTGGTTTGTCATCAAGAGAGTTCTACGACCAGATCAAGTTTGAAGAACGAGATGATTGGGGCTTCATTAAAGCGCTTATCTTTTATGTCGAACCTCTGCACTCAGATTTTGAGGTGGATACGCGTCAGGGTGCGGTCACTGTTTATCAATTCAGGGAAGCGGCGCCAAGGATTGTCGAGTGGGTTAAGGTCGAAGGTTGTGCTATGAACAGTTCACTCCCTCCGACATCACCAAAGGTCAAAAGGGAGTTTAAGAAGAGAGGGTGGCTACTTCCCGAGGAAGCGCTCAAGATAGCCACCAAATGGGTTGCAGCCAGATACCCCGATTTCTCGGAAAGAAACTTCGTTTTGGAAGTGAATGAACTGCGCATTTTGAGTAGCGCTGAGACATTTTATGAATTCAGATGGTTTGAGAAACCCAGACCGGAGAAGGGCGAATTAGCAGTTTACGAGAACCCTATCTTCCTGTCACTCAATCCCAAGACAGGAAAGGTCCTATCCTACATTTGCACCAACATAAGGCTTGTTGTCAAGCAGGAACCGAGATTCAGCAAAAAGGATGCAGTTGAACTCATCAGGGAGCATTATCCACATTTCTTTGAAGGGTCAGTGGGGTCTGATGACCCTGATGACCGCGGATGGACACCGCCTAACAGTGATTGGAAAAAGGAATACAAGGTTGAGGGGCCTGACTTGTGTGTCTATCCGAAACCTGGTGATATTCATTCCCCTATCGTCTACTGGTCCGCCCTCGTGATGCGTAACGGTCAGTGGTGGTTCTACATTGATGCCGAGACAGGGCAGTTTATAAAAGAGCCTCTTGCCCTCTGGAAGGAATACAACAAGGAGAGTCAGGACAAATAATAACTTACTGATACATAACTGAGGTGTTGACATTGGCCAAAAATTCTCTCGTTGTGATGCTTTTCTGCATTGGGATAGCTCTTGTTATCTGTTGTTCTCGGCATGAAGAAGCGCCGCCTGTCTATCAGGAACCGCCAAGCATTCCGACCGAGCGATTGCGCGATACGCTCGACAAGGATTCTCCTCCAGTTCCAAAAACGGAAGAAGAACACCTTACAGAAGAGCTTTCCGAGGACGAAATGAAGCTCCTGCGTGAACAAGACATCCTTGGTGATAAGGAATTGCGCGAGGTTGAGCAACTTGAAGAAGAGTTACGCAAAGGCAAATAGCCTGTTCCTCTGCAAACGCTTGCTCGCAGAAGAAGTTTGTTTGTCCCAGGTTTTCCGAGAATTTTTTGAATCCCGCCAACTTTTCTGGAATTTGGCCGGTATATTTATAGATGCTGTTGACAGGAGCTATGCTGCCGCATTAGAATCTGCCTGTTCCCATGACCTGGAGGAGTTGGCATGGCTGTCGCTGAGACGCAACTCAAGACCGATGAAGTTGAAGCTATCGAGAAGCTCAAGAGCACATACGCGATTATGCGCAAAGAGCTCTCCAAGCGCATTGTCGGACAGGAGGCTGTGCTTGACCAGCTTATCATCTCGCTTTTCTCCGGCGGCCACTGCCTCCTCGTCGGTGTGCCCGGCCTGGCAAAAACACTCATGATTCGCTCCCTCGCTGAGCTGCTGACCCTTTCCTTCAACCGCATTCAGTTCACCCCCGACCTCATGCCTTCCGACATTACAGGCGCTGAAGTGCTGACCGAGCAGAAGGGGAAAGCGGAGCGCTTCTTCAAGTTCCTTTCCGGCCCCATCTTCGCCAACGTCGTCCTCGCGGACGAAATCAACCGGACACCTCCCAAGACTCAGGCCGCCCTCATGGAGGCAATGGAAGAGCTTCAGGTAACGGTCGCGGGAAAGCTCTACCCGCTGGACTTTCCCTTCTTCGTGCTTGCAACCCAGAACCCTATCGAGCAGGAAGGCACCTACCCGCTGCCGGCGGCCCAGTTGGACCGGTTCCTGTTCATGGTGTACGTTGACTACCCCAGCAAGGAAGAGGAATACGATATCCTCCGGCTGACCACCACCCGCTACCACTCCGAGCTGCGGCAGCTTCTCTCCAAAGAGCAGATTATTGACCTTATCCAGATAGTCCGCAAGGTGCGCATTGGCGATGACGTGCTGGACTATGCCACGAAGCTCACGCGCCTCACCCGGCCGCCAAACGAGGATGCCCCCACGTTCATCCGCGAGTGGTTGTCCTGGGGTGCGGGCCCTCGCGCCGCGCAGGGTCTTATCCTGGGTGGCAAGGCCCGCGCCATGCTCTACGGGCGCTTCGACGTCAAGTTCGAGGACATCTACGCACTCGTTCACCCTGTCATGCGTCACCGCATTATCCCCAACTTCCACGCCGAGGCCGAGGGGGTTACCTCAGACGATGTGATAGACATGCTCCTGAACTACCTACCCTACCCCGGTATGGAGGTGAAGAAGGAGAAGAAGCCCTCGTTCTGGTCGCGGCTCTTCAAGGCACTGCTGGGCCCGCGTGGCAACGGATACCCAGTCCACCGCAAGTACCTCAGGTAGCGGGATGAGTCACCAACTGTTCAGACCAGACAGGTTCCTGTGCGAGCCGGAACTCGGCTCATGCGCATCCCGTCTCCAGGGCCTGCCTGCCGAACTCACAAACCCTGCCACAGCCCCCGGAATAGCGGACAACACGACCATCCTCGGCCGCTACTACCTGTCCAAGACGGTCGCAGCCTTCACGGGAAAGCCGGGTCTCAAGGCCCAGAGTGTCGGCGAAGGCGTGGAGAACGCCGCTGCCGACTTCCAGGTCTCGTGGATATACGGCTGCCCACACCGCTGCGTCTTCTGCCACCAGATATATCTTTGCAGAAACTATCCCTACATAGCCATCTATCCCAGAATCAAGGAAGTCGAACGCGAAATCCGCGAAATAGCCTCAACCTGGCAGGGCGACCGCCCTTTCGTCTGCGAAGTGGACACCACGACGGATATCCTGGCACTCGAGCATCTGACTGGGTGGCTTTCTCGGCTCATCCTGTTTTTCGCGAATGAGGTCGCGCCCCACGGACAGATGCGCTTCATCACCAAGAGCGCAAACGCCGCTCCCCTGCTTGGGCTCGCCCACCGCCGGGCCACGCGTGTGGGCGTTTCCCTCACACTCGCCCAGCAAATCCGCGAGATGGAGCCGGGCACAGCCGGGCTTCCTGCAAGGCTCAACTTTCTCACGAAGGTAATTGGCGAAGGCTACCCTGTCCACGTCTCAATCGCACCCGTGGTACCCACAGGGAACTACGAGCGCGCGTACGAGAAGCTCTTTGAGCGGCTCTCAGCAGCGCTGCTTCACACAGGCCAGTTGGAGCTTGCGGATGTTACCCTTGATGTGCTTGTGCACTACGTGAAGCCCGAGTGTGAGGGAGTGGTGACGGAGCTTGCGCCCCACGCCGTGGATGGCATGGTAACCCGCCGGGTGGATGGGCGCGCCCGCCTCGCCTATCCTGAAGAGACCTGCAACCGGGCCATCCGCTTCTTCCGCAGGATGGTCCCTCAGTACCTTCCCACCGCCCGCATAATATCTATCCAGTAGCAGATACCCGCAACTGTGCCTGCCTCGCAGGCCATCTACATTCCCAGGCACTTCGGTCGGTGTGAATCCTTGGGCATGGTTCAAATCCGGGTGACAGAAGCCCCGGGTCTATGACCCGGGGTTAAACCCCGCCGCACAGCGGCGGGGCTTCCGGGGACACGTAACGAGTACATGTCCCCAGATTCCGCGCGGGTCGGTGGGGACATAATTCCGCAAGGAATTATGGATTGTGTCCCCGGAACATGAACCATGCCAATCCTTGTTCCTGCAGGCTGCTTGTGTTATACTCCAGGCATGAATATCGCGAGCATAATCGGGCTGGTTGCAGGCGCTCTTACCACATCCGCCTTTCTGCCGCAGGTCATAAAGACTGTAAAAACCAGGTCTACCAAGGACATCTCACTCGGGATGTTCGCAGTAACTGCAACAGGGCTTCTCTTCTGGCTGATTTACGGCATTCTCGCCAAATCACTGCCCGTTATCCTTGCCAACGCCGTCTCGCTGCCCCTCGCCTGCACAATCGTCTTCTACAAGCTCAGGTTCAAGTAGCTTCACAATGCCGCTCACTGTACAAGTATACCTCAGCATTCTTCCCGATGTCCAATCGCACCAAGACAAGTCGTTTTCCGCGCAAACTCCCTGCCCGGATTGCGTCTACTGCTTCCAGGAGAACACAATGCACTACAGGCCGACCTGCGAAGAACCAAGAATGTACAACTTACCTTTCAAAGGCTGGCCCTGCGATGTCATCGACAACTTGACCCTCCTCGTCCCGCGCGTACTTCAGGAATACGGTGCGGGCCGGTTCTACATAGGCAGAAGCAACGACATTGGCGACAGCGCCTCGCTGCTCGGCTGCCGCCATGCACTGCCCCTGTACCAGGATGACAATGCCGAGAACGCGATGGCTGTCGAGGAAGAGCTGTTAAGGATGTTTTTCGACCACCCCAGATGTGTCAACACCAGCCATGAGGACGAAGAAGACTCCTCTGACGAATACACAAACTACGTCTTCCTCGCCATCTGGCGGTGAGAGTCTATCTCGCAATCTCACGCGGCCCAGCCCTTGCGGGTTGCGGCGGCAGGGGCCTGTCTGGGGCGTCGCGCCTCCTCAAGGTATCTACTGATACGATTTCGGGCTATGGTTCATTTAACGAAATGCGAAGGTAACACGAACACAGCGCATCGAGTCATTGCGAGGTCCCGCAGGGACTCTTTTAAGAGTGGCTGCGCCACCCGCAAGGCGGGCGTGGCAATCTCATCCTGATGTGATTGCCACGTCGTCCGCCGTACGGCGGACTCCTCGCAATGACATAAATGTGTCACCCGGATTTGAACCAGGCCGGGCTCCTTGCATCCAGACCCCTGGCGCTCGCAACGCCCTCACGCGAGGTTGCGAGATAGACTCTAAACTACTCCCCGAATCTGTCCTGCTTCTGGAGTGCGGTTACTCTCTCGAGAATCACATCGCGCACTTCCTTGTAGTTGACAAGGCCCCGGAGAGTGCCTTCGATGCCCTGCCCCTTGCCGGCAGTCTGAACGCCCACATTGCCGAATCGGTACAGCCGGGCTACCGGCCCCTGAATTGTTATCGCGTCAGTCACCTTGTGAAAAGGGAGACTCTTCTCAATCTTCCAGAAGACGCCCTGCCTGATTATTACCGCCCTGTCAGTTACCGTGTAGTGGATTGTCCGGATAAACGCGCTGGCCCACATACAGAAGAATATGGCAAAAACTACATACGGCAGGAAGACACCGAGAAACAGCCCAAGCGCCGCTGCCTCAATATCCCCTCCACCGACCCCGCACAGCGCAAGCGCGCCAACCACAACCGGCGCCGCAAGCACGGGGACCCCAATCACCCCGACAATAAACCGCCACGACGAGTACAACCGCTCTCTTGCAGGGTAATACTCCAGCTCCTTCTTTTCCCCTTCCATCTTCGCCTCCCATCCTGCTCGCATATCCTGCGTCTGCTTTCTACTCAACTCTTAGCACATGATTGTACTCCCGGCCACTACAAACTCCCGCGATATTTGTAACACCACAGTTGCCGCACCGCCGCCAGGCATGTCTATCGAAAAAAACTGGTAATCACAACACCGTTTTCATATCATGATGGGTGAGTACAAGTTTTCG
>DAOVDS010000077.1 GCA_030669415.1 bacterium | reverse complement strand
CTTTTGATCATTGCTGTGCTGGAAAGATGCTACTTGATAACACGCTGGTCAAGCCCGAATAACTCGCCTCACTTTATTTGTTACCGGGAAATAGGGAAACACATTACTTATTTCTGTGTCCCCTTATTTCCGAGGTGAATGCCAGTGAAAACCGGTAATTCGTGTTCGGAAAACCCTCTCGGAAGGCGAGCGGGCATGGTTTCTTGATTTCCGGAGGAAATCGAGAAGAGCGAGCCTGAGAGCTCAGAGCGGCGATTTCCTCGCAGGGGAAATCGACCGCGGTTTTACGAACACTAATCACTGGTTATTAATAAGCTTCATAAACTCTATGTCGATACCCACGGGCAAGCCCGTGGAACTCTGCCCTTCGGGTTATTAGACAAGACGTTACGAGCGCCCACACACAGAGTTTGCTTTTTCTTCAAAATCACTTGACATCTCGATGTGCGGGATGTATATTCAATTGAGACAAACCTCGTTCCTGGCGAACCAAAGTCTCAAAGGAGCCTTCAAATGGCTCGTTTGTTTGATGATGTAAATACCATCATGTGTAGATGTTACCCTGACAAACTCAAGTTGTTGTGTGTTGTTGTCGATATATCACGTGGCAACGAAGCCCAAAGCTAATATTATGTTGACGGCGGCAGATTAGTGAACAGCGTCGACGATATCAGACCCGGTGTTCTGAACAAGAAACAGACACGAATCTTGTGGCAAAACAGGCATATCACAAATTTGAAGCCCACAAGGATAGACCTTTCCTCTCTGGACCTTCACCTCTCAAGACAAGCCTGGAAAATGAAGGGCAGTGTAAAACCTTCTATGGAAACGACGTGTGATGAAATAATCAAGAAGCACCAAGATGAACATATCGATTTGGAGAGGCTTAAGACCCTTCAAGTGGGCACCACATATATGATTCAAATCGAGGAAGAGCTGAAATTACCTAAAGGGAAAGGTTTCTGTGGAAGAGCAACTGGCAGAAGCTCTATAGGCCGATTAGATGTCTTAACCAGACTAATGGTTGATCGGTGTGACTATTATGACAAAGTTCCTCCTAACTACAATGGGCTACTGTACCTCGAAGTAACACCTATCACTTTTCCTATAAAGGTAAAGAGAGGGCACTCATTGAACCAGTTGAGACTGTTTAAGGGAGAACCGAGTTTAAGTGAACTCCATAAGGACCAAATCGAACTTTTCGGGGCGTTGATTCTGGATGAGAAGGGCAAGAAAAAGGAAATCGGCACTATTTCTCAACTAAGGGTTAACCTCTCTCCTGACAAGAAGACAAAAGTCTCGGCATTCCAAGCATTAAAAGATGAGGATAACAAACACAGGGCTATTAACATCGGGCGACGTAAAGGATCTTACGACCCAAAGGGCTTTTGGACTGATATCGTTCTGAAAGATGGCGAACCGCTTGAAATCAAAAAAGAGCTTTTTTATATTCTGAGGTCCAAGGAGAGGTTCAGATTACCAAAGGATGTAGCTGTTTCCTGTCGCGCGATTACGGAAAGTTTGGGCGAGATACGTATTCATTATGCAGGCTTTGTACATCCGTTTTTCGGTTGGCCTAGCAGCAAAGGGACGCCTATAATCTTTGAGGTCCGCGGACATAACGTTAGCACTTTTCTGCGCGATGGCGCGACTTTGGCAAACATAAATTTCCATAGGATGTCAGAAGTGGCAATAAGGCCCAAGAAAAAGGGGGACTACGACGACCAAGAATTGAAGTTGTCGAAGTATTTCAAAGATTGGGGCCAAGAATAGTGCCACGGCAGATGACATTCCGCGATTGTGCAATAACCCAGAGTCTGAGGGTTGTGAGGTTTGGCGGTGCTGAACTTCCGGAGAAACAAGCCCTGAATGACCTGAGGGAGCTGGTAGAAGAGTGCGAGGATGTGTATCCAGGCATCGATGTCTGGTTCGGGAAGAAGGTCAAAACCGGTTTCACTAGCGGTGAGCGTTCGGCGTTTCTCGTATACCAAGACGGCCTTCCCGTGGCCGGAACAATCCTGCGCAAAGGCTCCAGCGCCAAGCTCTGCAGCATGAGAATTCTGGAAGACTCTCAGAGGAACGGTTTGGGCACATTGCTGATGAGTCTCGTAGCGGCTGAGGCCAGACGGCTCTCTGAGCGAATCCACTTCACGGCACCTTACGAGGTGTGGAGCAAGTGGGAGTCCTTTTTCAGGAGCTTCGGCTTTACGGACTACGGGTTTGCAAAGACTCAGTACAGACTTTTTGACGATGAGTTAGTCTGTGGTGCAGACTTTGATGATATTTGGAAAGCTATTCTCAGAAAACTTCCCCAGACAGTTGAGAACCTGACAGTTAATGACAGCCCAGGGTCTTGTGACCTTGTTATTAGCGTGAAACCCGCTTTTGCTGCAAGGATTGTTTCGGGTGCTAAGAGGATAGAAATTAGACGCAGATTCCCCGATAAATGGGAAGGTGCCAGGGTGTTGATTTACTCTTCCTCACCAGCACGCCAGTTTGTTGGCGAGGCCGTGATTGAGAAAGTTCTGACAAAGCCCGTTGATGACATTTGGGCAGAGTGCAAGAAAGACATCGGGTGCACACACGGCCAATTCATGGCTTACTGCCATGGCGCTAAGCAGGTTGCGGCCTTGGTTTTTTCCGAGATTAAGCGTTTCAAGAAACCTATCAAGAAAGCGGATATGCAAAGTATGATAGGACGAAATCTGTCATCCCCTCAGTCTTACCGGAAAATAGACACCAATTCGGCTTGGCCGACGGCAATATCCCTCAGTTGTTTGTTAGGAACCGGCCTAATTTGTTAGCACTTCTGAATGCAATCGTCCTCGCCAGTAGTGCGTTGCATTTGGTCGCCCCCTCATAGGATGGTCAAGAAAAGATGCTATCTGTGAACCGGGGCGGCTGGATGTTTGTCCACTTCGGGGAGTCGCCAGGGGTGGAAAAGTGAGAGGAGGCCGGCGCGTGCGGCGTGGGCAGAGCCCAGAAACGCCAGAACCCGGCCAGTGCCGCTTGGCCAGAGGCAGATGATAACGAGCGCGGTCGGGACAGGTGCGATACAGGTATTTATCACACGGAAGACCTTTCCCGCCTTGCGCAGGAGCCTGAAACACAGCAACTCGTTGAGCACAAAGGCTGCTATTACGAAGGCAAGGAGGCCCCACCGGCCGAGGTGGTGGCGCAGACGGATATAGGTCCACATTGTATCGCGTCCATAGTACATGTGAGACTGAAAGACAAGCATTAGTAATACAAGAGCAAGAACCGCCACCGCCGGGCGCGCCAGTTCTCTGCAGGTGCCGCGCTTCAATCCCATGAGAACCCCGGCAACCATTCCGGCGGACAGGGCGACCAGAACCATGTAGAAATCAGCAGAGAGGTCGCTAAATTTCCACAATTCTGCCCGGCCATCAAGAATGTATATCGGCCACTCAAACAGAGTAGAGAGAACAACAATTACGGCGCATACGACAATAGTCCCATCGTATATGCTGAACCTTTTGAGCAGCCTGTACATTCTCATAGCCCCAAACACTCTGGAAGCTGTATAAATCATAGTCCCCGGGAGGGTGCAAATGCAAACATCTAACAGATGCTGCGGATAAGCAGGGTTAGTGTTCGGTTTACCGGTGTGGGGATGCCGAGTTTTTCACCTTCGCGTACGATTGCGCCGCAGATGAAGTCTATTTCTGTACGCCTGCGGTTCGCGACATCCTGGTGCATGCTGGACTTGTTTTTGCCAGTCTTTTCGGCGACTTCCCGCACCTTGGCGAGCGGGTCGGGGAAGGGCAACTTGACGCCTGCGGCCTTTGCCACCGCAACGGCCTCCTCGACGGCCATCGCCATAAGCTGGCGGGTTTCGGGGCGTTCGAGGAGCTCGCCGTTTCGCACCTGCAGCAGCCCGGTGAACGGGTTTATGCCGACGTTCACGATTAGCTTGCCCCATATCAGTCCCGCAACATCGTCGCTGGGTGCGGCGGGGAAGCCTGCGGCGGTGAGCATGTCGCATATCCTGCGCACGCGCGGGGTTGCAGGCCCGGCGATTTCTCCAAGAAACGTATCACCTGTGCCCGCGTGGATGACATGGCCCGGCTCGACCACATTTGCGCCCTGCGCGGTGGAGCCTGCGAGCACATGCTGCGCCCCGAGCGCTTCGCTGAGGGTTTGGGCGTTGCCAAGGCCGTTCTGGAGCGTAACTACGATGGAGTCAGGCCCGACAAGCGGCCCGAGCGCCGCGGCGGCGGCTCTGGTGTCATAGGCTTTGACCCAGACAAACACGAGTTCGCAGACGCCTATTGCAGCCGCGTCGGCGGTGACGGGGATTCTGACGGAGCGCTTCCCACTGACGCCGTCGAGCAGAAAGTCTTTTGCGGCAAGGGCTGCGGCACGCACAGGTTCCTTGTCAAGCATGTGGACTTCGTGTCCGGCGTCGGCGAGCAGGACCCCGAAGAGCGTTCCCATTGCGCCAGGTCCGACTATTGCTGCTTTCATCTGCGTGAGCTCCGGCAGGTTGCGCGCGGGCCAAAGCGCGGAACTTGTTTAGATATCGAGGTTCCTGACATCGAGCGCGTGCTTTTCAATAAACTCGCGCCTCGGCTGTACGTTCGGGCCCATGAGCGTGCTGAAGATGCGTTCGACCTCGAGACTCTGGGTGCCGGTGACTTTGAGAAGCTGGCGCCGCTCGGGGTCCATTGTGGTTTCCCAGAGCTGTTTCGGGTTCATTTCACCGAGGCCCTTGTAGCGCTGGATATCCAGGCCTTTGGAGCCGAGCCCGCGCACGGATTCGAGAACGCTCTGGAGGTGCGTCAGGCCCGTCTTCTCGCCGTTTGCGGTGAGTGTGATAATCGGCTGTGCGAGCGGGTCTTCCGGCTCGGGGTACAGGCCCGGCTTGAATCCCAGTTTCTGGAGTTCGGCGAAGAGGCGCTTGAGCGTCTCGCGTTCCCTGAATTCGAGGACTACGATGTCGGCTGCGTCCTCCTGCTCTATGTCCTCGTCCTCGACCACGTCGACTTCGCGGCCCTTTTCACGTTCCTTGCGTTTCTTGAACGCCTCGAACTCCTTTTCCGAATACAGGTATTCGTGTTCGTCGCCGGTGCCGACCTTGTATCTCGGGAAACCCTTCTTCTCCTTGTACAGGGCGACGTACTCGGAAATCGTGATGCCCTTTCGGGCCAGCCCGCGGGTCTCGCTCTCAATGCCTGCAAGCGCGGTAAGGAATTTCTTGAGCATGGCGCCTTCGAGCTTTTTTTTGCTGCCCTTGACGGTGAGCGTGATACGCTCCGCGCCGAGTTCGAGGAGGTACTTTTTCATGTCCTTGTCGGTGCGGACGTAACGCTCGCGCTTCTTGTGGCGCACGCGGTAGAGGGGCGGCTGGGCGATGTAGATATTGCCGTTGTCAACAAGCTCTTTCAACTGCCGGAAGAAGAAGGTGAGAAGCAGCGTGCGGATATGCGAGCCATCCACATCGGCGTCGGTCATCAGAATAATCTTGCCGTAACGCAGCTTGTCCCTGTCGAAATCCTCGCCTATGCCGGTCCCGAGCGCCTGCACGATGGTGCGAATCTCCTCGTGGGCGAGCACCTTGTCTATCCGGGCCTTCTCGACGTTGAGGATTTTTCCGCCCAGGGGCAGGATAGCCTGGAAGCGCCTGTCGCGCCCCATTTTGGCGGTGCCGCCGGCCGAATCCCCCTCGACGAGGTAGATTTCGGTGCTTTCGACATCGCGCGAGGAGCAGTCGGCGAGCTTGCCCGGCAGGTTGCTCGAAATGAGGGCATCACGTCGCTGGACAAGCTCCCTGGCATTGCGGGCCGCCTCGCGCGCCCGCATTGCAGTGACAGCCTTCTTGCCTATGGCCCGCGCGGTCGAGGGGTTCTCCTCGAGGTAGGAGCTGAGGTGCTCGCCGAGCAGCGATTCCACAATACCCTGCACCTCGCGGTTGCCGAGCCTTATCTTGGTCTGGCTTTCGAACTGGGGCTCGGGGACGTTGACCGCGAGCACCGCGACCAGCCCTTCGCGGAAGTCATCGCCGGAAGGGTTTTTCTTCTCCTTTACGAGCTTTTCTTTCCTGACGTAGCGGTTCAGAGTCCTTGTCAGTGCGGAACGAAATCCGCTTACATGCGTGCCGCCTTCTATCGTGTTTATGGTGTTGACGAACGAGAGCAGCGTCTCGGAGTAACCGTCGTTGTACTGAAGGCCGAGCTCAACGCTTACCTCGCCCTGGCTGGCCTTGATATGGACGATGTCGCGGTGAACGGGCCGCTTGTTCTGGTTCAGGTATTTTATGAACGCCTTCACGCCATCCTTGTAGCTGAATTTCTCTTCTTTGCCTGTTTGCTCGTCGGTGAGGGTTATCACAATGCCGGCGTTCAGGAAGGCGAGCTCGCGCATGCGTTTCGCGATAGGCTCGAAGTTGAGCTCGGCCTCGCCGAATATCTTGGGGTCGGGCTTGAAAACGGTCTTTGTGCCACGGCGCTTGGTCTTGCCGCGCTTGAGCACCTTTGATTTGGGCTTTCCCCGTTCGTATTTCTGGTACCAGACCTGCCCATCCTGGAAAACCTCGACAACCAGCCATTCGCTGACCGCGTTGACAACGGATACGCCAACGCCGTGCAGGCCGCCGGAGACCTTGTAGACCTTCCTGTCGAACTTTCCCCCGGCGTGCAGCTTCGTCATGACGACTTCGAGGGCGGACTTCCCGGTTCCCTTGTGGATGTCAACCGGTATGCCCCGCCCGTTGTCAGTAACCGAGACACTGCCGTCAGAGTTGAGGCTGATATTGATTTGTGTGCAGTGCCCGGCGAGGGCCTCGTCTATCGAGTTGTCAACAACCTCGTAGACCAGGTGGTGGAGCCCGCCGCTGGAGGTGTCCCCAATGTACATGGCCGGTCGGCGGCGTACTCCCTCGAGACCATCCAGGACTTTTATGTCCTTGGCGGTGTAAGTCCTTTCGGTCGCCTGTCCGGCGGGCTTACTGTCACGGTTTTTCTTCCCGGCGGCGCTGCTCTTCGATGCCATTGTCCGTTTCTCCAACAAACTCCCCGAGACGCAGCTTGATACGCCGGACCTTCCGATTTCCCATCTCGTTCTGGATGGAATTTGCGAGATCCTTCAGGTAGAAGGTGTTGAGCTCGGCATACAGGCTGCTTGACGCGACCTCAACGGTCAGTACGCCCCTGTTGAAACCCACTATGCGCGTCTGGCCGGCTATCTCCTGTCCGGCCACTTTCTGCCAGGCTTTGAGCACGGCCTGATTTCTCAGCAGAGTGTCAAGACCCGAACTCTTCAGGTACGACTTCAGCGCTTCCTTTATTGTGGTGTTCTTTTCCATCATCCAATGCTTACCGGCATGACGATGTAGATATAGTTACTGCCCGGGTCTATGAGCGCGGCTGAGGAGGTATCTTTGAACTTGAATTTGAGTTCCCCGCCGCCAAGAGCGCTGAGAGCATCAAGCAGGTAATCCGGGTTGAAGGCGATATCGAGCTCGTCGCCTTCGTAGGCGACATCGAGCTGAATCTGGGCTTCTCCAACGTCCGGGGAGCGGGAGCTCAACTGGAGCTTGTTGGCCTTAAAGCTGAACCGCACCGCGTGTGACTCTCTGTCGCCGAGCAGGGCCCCCTCGATTACCGCTTGCTGAAGGTCCTTGACATCTATCGTAAGTACCTTGTCCGTGCCTTTTGGGAAGACTGCCTCATAGTCCGGGAAGTGTCCCTCGATAAGCCTGGAGGTAAGAACCGAGTTTGACGTACTCGCGAAAATACCACTCTCCCGGATAAGGATTTTAACCGGCGCATGCCCGCCTTCACCCGCTGCAAGCGAAATCTTTTCCAGGTAGTTGATACACTTCGCGGGAACAATGACGCCATCGTGGGCCTTTGCCGCCGTTACCGGCCTGATTATTCTTGCAAGGCGTTTGCCATCGGTGGCGACCATTTCCACTTTATTTTCTTTCACTACAAGCAGAATTCCATTGAGGGCGTAGCGTGTTCTCTCCGTCGCGGCCGCGAAGACGGTTTTTCTAACCATCTCCGCGAGAGTCTCACCTTCTATCTCGAAAGCCTCGGACCAATTGCATTCTTCCATAGCTGGAAAATCATCCGGTTTATCGCCAAGGACCTTGAAGTTGCCGCGAGAAGTGAGAATCCGAAGCGCCTGCTCGTCGGTTTGCAGCTCCACCTGCTCGTCGAGCACTTTGCTGAGAATATCCACAATCTTTGAGGCAGGTACGACTGCCTTTCCTTCTTCTTCCACTTCGACTTTCTCAACAGTAGTACTGATTCCGACCTCCATGTCGGTGCCCTGCAATAAGAGATGGTTCTCCTTCGTTTCGAGCAGGAAGTTCTGAAGAATAGGCCTGCTGGTTTTGGAAGGAACAACTCCCTGAACCAGCGAAGCAGCCTCTCTAAGTCCCTTTCTGTCTGCTTTTACGCGCATTGCTTTCTCCTGTTATATAGTAGTTCTTAGATCATCATCATCTTAATAATTCATCTTAAGTCTATCCAGAAAGAATCTGAATATCTTCGAGATGAATCTCATTACCTCTTCTCTTTCTTCGTGATGCGTCAAATCAGCTAAACAGCTCCGTGAAGGAAAACTGTGCATAACCGGGGGAACACTTTCTCACAAGTTGTGACAATTCACATCGTAACCCAGCTTCACGCATCAACTTCCGACTTATTCACAGTTTTCTTTCAACCTACAAACAGGCATCGCCCAACTTCTCTACAGATTTTATCTGCCTGAGAAAATACCCTCGCGCAGCCTTGCCACCAACTCGGCGACTGACCTATCCTGCGCCATAAGAGTTCTTATCTTGTCCACCGCGTACAGTACAGTGGTGTGGTCTCTACCCCCAAAGTGTGCTCCTATCTCGACGAGGGACAGGGAAGTCAGCTCTTTGACCAGGTACATGCATATCTGTCTCGGGAACGCTACGGACTTGAGCCTTCGCTTGCCCAGAAGGTCCGCGACTTTGATGTGAAACTGCTCGGCAACAGCCGCCTGGATATCGGAGATGCTGACCCTCGGCGCTGCCGGCTCCGCATCTTCGAGAGTTTCTCTTGCAAGCTCCATGCTGAGAGGCCGCTTCGTCAGGGTCGCGACACCCAGCGCCCTTACTACGGCTCCCTCCAGTTCCCTTACACTTGTTGTCACATGACCGGCTATGTACTCAACCACATCGTTGGGAATATCACGGTTCAGAAGCTTCGCCTTCGTCCGGACAATTGCGATTCTCGTCTCAATCTGAGGCGGCTCGAGCTTGGTTACCAGGCCCCACTTGAAACGGGTGACAAGGCGCTCCTTCAGAGATGGTATCTCCTTGGGCAGGCTGTCGCTTGAGAGTATTATCTGCTTCTGCGAGTGGTACAGGGTGTTGAACGTGTGGAAAAACTCCTCCTGCGTGCGCACCTTGTTGGCCAGAAAGTGTATGTCATCAATCACAAGGACATCCACATAGCGGTAGTTGTAGCGAAAGGTGTCAAGCTCTCCCCGCTCGACTGCGCCGATAAACTCGTTTACGAAGCTCTCGCAGGAGAGATAAAGGATGTTCAAATCCGGGTGGTTCGCGCGTATCTGGTGGCAGGCTGCCTGAAGCAGGTGCGTCTTGCCCATGCCTGTGCTCGAGTGGATGAAGAGAGGATTGTAAGCCTTGCCCGGCGCTTCGGAGACGGCGGTTAGCGCCGCATGAGCCAGCGCGTTGCACGGCCCCACGACGAAAGTCTGGAACACAAAGAGCTTGTTCAGCGGCACGCCGTGTTCGCGCAGTTGCGGCGCGGCAGGCGTCGGCGGTGCAAGTACGGGCGGTTCGCGTCTCCCGGGGCTCGCCTCTCCGGGAACGATAGCCACGGTCAGGGTCTGGCCCGCGACTTCGCTCAGGCACTCCTCAATCGTCACAAGGTAGTGGTTCGCAAGCCACGAGGAAGAAAACCTGTTCGGCGCCGTCAGAACGATTCCGTCCCCCTGTGCCCCCTCGCTGCACGTAAGGTTGCGGAACCATGTCTCAAACTGCTGCTCCGTGACCTTCGAGCGTATCCGGGAGAGGGTCTCTACCCATAACTCCTTGGCTGCCAAAGACATATGTCGAGCCTTTCACAGGGGTATATGCCGGGTGACAAATAATCTCATCGTAGCGGGTTGCCCGGGAAAGTCAATCAAAATCGTAGAAAATCGCCCGCCTGGCGAAAATGCTTGACTTGCCGCGGCAGCGCCGCCATAATGACGGCTGTGCCTTGTCGCGAGTTCTTGCTTTGGAGAGAGTATCATGGTTGAGGTGGAACTCTCGCGTATTGTTATTGATGAGACATCCGACGAACAGGTAATTGTGCTCAAAGAGAAGAACGGCAGGCGTTCTTTCCCCATCGTAATTGGCATTTTCGAGGCGCTTGCGATAAACCGCGTCATCAGCGAGAGGAAAATGCCCCGCCCGCTCACGCATGAGCTTCTCGTTTCTGTGCTGCACGCCTTCGGCGCGAAACTGACACGCTGCCTCGTCTCAGACCTCAGGAACAACACCTACTACGCGATTCTGACGCTCCAGCGCGACGGGAAAACCTACGAGGTCGATGCCAGGCCATCTGATGCCGTCACACTCGCGCTTCACGAAAAAGCCGCCATTTTCGTGGAAGATTCCGTTATGGATTCCGTCGCAAGAGAAGAGGGAGAAGCCCTATAACAACTTCGCCCGCTTAGACGCTGGTGGCGCCCGATGCCGTCGCCGTCAGCCGTGACAGCGCCACGTGCTAAAGCTGGAGGGTTGGCAGAGTGGACGATTGCGACGGTTTTGAAAACCGTTGTGCCGAAAGGCACCACAGGTTCGAATCCTGTACCCTCCGATTTTTGCCCGGAACGCGGGCCAAAATAGAGCAGGGGAGCAGGCGAACAGGCGAACAGCCTGTTCATGAACCTCAGGGGAGAATAGATATGCCTGGTGAGGACATCCGTATCGCAAACAACGTGCGCCAGGTACTCGGGCGCCACTACATAAAGCCCAGGAGCGTCAGAATCATGGTTGGACGGGGCTCGGTGCGCATTATCGGCAAGCTCGAGCGTACTGAGGCGAAAGCGGACCACCCCATAGATGAAACATACGTGCAAAAACTCAAGAAAGAGATCCGCCGCATAAAGGGCGTCAAGATTGTGGCTATCAGCGTCCCCGAAGGAGAGAAGAAACCCCAAGAAGAGAAGAAGCCCGAAGAAGAAGAAAAGCCGTCCACGTAGAAACGCCCGTGGGCGGCAATCTGTTCGACGCCGCCTCACACGTGCGTACGCAGTCACCCTCCTGGTTTGGCAACTGCGCACATGAACCGGAAAAGGATGTAACTGCTTGAGTTTTGCTTGACACGTGCCGAATAACCATGTAAAGAGCTTACAGTTTTGTGCGTTCATCCTGATTTTTCGTTTTTTAGGGAGTAAAGAAAGTGGACTTCTCTTTCAGTGAAGAACACAAGATGCTGCGCGACATGTGCCGCGACTTCGCCGAGAACGAGATTATGCCGATAGCGGAAGAGCTCGACAAAACTTGCCGCTACCCCGAAGAAATCATAAAGAAGGCGGGCGAGCTCGGACTTATGGGAATCACTATCCCAGAAAAATACGGCGGCGCCGGTATGGACACTATCTCCTACGTCATCGCCGGTGAGGAGCTCTGCCGCGCTTGCGCCGGAACGGGAATCATTATTGGCGCGCACCTGTCTCTTGCCGCCATGCCCATTTACGAGTTCGGCACGGAAGAGCAGAAGCAGAAGTACCTTGTCCCGCTTGCCAAAGGCGAAAAGCTCGGCTGCCTCGGCCTGACAGAGGCGAATGCAGGCTCAGACGCGGGCAACGTTCAGACCACCGCGAAGCTTGAAGGTGATTACTACATCGTAAACGGGACCAAGCAGTTCATCACCAACGCCGGAGAAGCCGATATCTGCGTGCTGGTTGTAAGCACCGACAAGTCCCGCGGCCAGAGGGGCCTGAGCGCCCTTATCGTCGAGACAGACACCCCGGGCTTCAAGGTGGGCAAGCACGAGGACAAAATGGGTATTCGCGCATCAAGCACCTGCGAGCTTGTCTTCGAAAATATGAAAGTACCGAAAGAAAACCTCCTCGGCAACGAGGGCCGCGGATTCAGAATCGCCCTGCAAACTCTTGACAGCGGCCGCATCTCCATCGGCGCCCAGGCACTTGGCATCTGCCGCGCCGCCTTCGAAAAAGCCCTCGCGTACTCGAAGGAGCGAATCCAGTTCGGCAAGCCCATCTCCAGTTTCCAGGCTATCCAGTGGATGCTCGCAGATATGGCGACTGAAATAGAAGCCGTGCGCTGGCTCACCTATTATGCCGCATGGCTCAAGGACCAGGGCCGGCCGAGCAGCCTGGTCGCCGCAATGGCCAAGCTCAAGTCCTCCGAAGTCTCAAACTTCGTCTGCAATAAAGCGCTCCAAATCCACGGCGGATACGGATACATCGCCGAGTACGGCCTCGAGCGGCACCTGCGCGACGCGCGTATCACCGAGATATACGAAGGCACCTCTGAAATCCAGAGGCTTGTGATTGCCCGCTCTCTCCTCAAGTAGGCCCGCGTCGCCGAGCGGCAGAAAGAGAAACGCTTGGACTTCGACCTTGCCGAAGAGCACAGGATGATTCGAGACATGTGCCGCGACTTCGCCACCAGCGAGGTCGCGCCCCTCGCCCGCGAGCTCGACTCGAACCGCCGCTACCCCGCGCATCTCGTAAAGCGTATGGCAGAGCTCGGGCTGATGGGTGTTTGCGTGCCGGAAGAATACGGCGGCGCGGGTATGGACACCATCTCCTACGCTATCGCCGTGGAAGAGATTTCCCGCGCCTGCGCCTCCACCGCCGTCGTGCTGATTGGAAACAACTCCCTCGCCTGCTCGCCGATAAGTTCGTTCGGTAACGAGCCCCAGAAGAAAAAGTATCTGCCGCCCCTGGCAAAAGGAGAAAAGCTCGGCTGCTTCGGCCTGACTGAGCCCCACGCCGGCTCCGATGCCGGCAACGTTCAGACCACCGCAAAGCTCGAAGGTGATTGCTACATCGTCAACGGCGACAAAATATTCACCTCAAATGCTGCAGAAGCACATATCTGCATCCTCTTTGTCCGCACCGACAGGGCCAGGCGCCGCCGCGGTATGAGCACACTCATAGTTGAAATGGATACGCCCGGTTTCACCGTGGGCGGGAACATGGAAAAGCTCGGCGTTAGAGCCTCAAGCACCTGCGACCTGAAGCTGGAAAACGTGAAAGTTCCCGCAGAAAACCTGCTCGGCGGCGAAGGCGACGGCTACAAAATAGCTATGAAGACACTCGATAGCGGACGCATCGCTATCGCCGCGCAGGCCCTCGGCATCGCAACTGCCGCGTTCGAGAAAGCTCTGCAGTTCTCGAAAGAACGCATCCAGTTCGGAAAACCCATCTCCGCCAACCAGGCCATCCAGTGGATGCTCGCCGATATGGCAACAGAAATAGAAGCCGCCCGCTGGCTCACCTGCCACGCCGCCTGGCTCAAGGACCATGGCAGGCCATGCAGCCGCGAAGCCGCTATGGCCAAGCTCAAGTCCTCCGAAGTCTCAAACTTCGTCTGCAATAAAGCGCTCCAAATCCACGGCGGATACGGCTACACCGAGGACTACCACGTCGAGCGCCACCTGCGCGATGCCCGCATCACCGAAATCTACGAAGGCACCTCCGAAATCCAGCGCCTCGTCATCGCACACTCCTACCTGCGCGACTGAAATAATTCCCAAGCCCTCCGCCGTACGGCGGATTCATCGGCGGGGTTATTTAGCCGGCGGGCTTGCCCGCGCCAACCAGTAGTGAAGATTCAGCAGTGGCGGCAGCGGTGGTCAAACTGTTCATTTCGAGGATACCCTGTTTCAACCGATAGGAAATCCTCTTTGCCGTTCGCCTAACAGGTTCAAAGTTGAGGGTCAATTTGTGAACGAAAGCTTGAATTGCAGCCTGCAATTGCGAAGTAAATCCTTTTGCACCCCCCTCTTGGAGGCGGTCGAGGTATCCCAGGGCGCGCTGTACCGCGACATCTACCTGCTCGTGCGAGTTCTGCGCCGCCCAACTGTCCAGCCGCCGTTTTAATTCCCCTTTTGCTTTCAAGAGTGTGTCCAGTTGCGGCTTGAGAAGTTCGAGGTTCTCGCCGGAAAAGGCCTCCGTAAGTAGTCCCAGCTTCTTGTCAACCGCGTGAATTTGAGACTGTAATTCTTTTTTCACGTCCGGCCCGGCCTTCTCGAGCCTTGATAAGCGTTCCCTGATTTTCTGAGCAAGCTGCTCCCTGTCGTCGTACTGGAATACTTCCTGCTTGATGTGGTCAAGTACAAAAGCCTCAAGAGGTTCCTTGCCTATGATATTCCGCCCGCAGGCTGACTTCCCGCGGCGCAGGTAAGTCGAACAGCCGTAATGAGCGGTATATCTGACAATCTCGCCCGCCCGCCGAACAGGAGCTCTGTTGCCGACCATCGTTGCACCACAATGCCCGCAGGTTATGAGGCCCGAAAGCAGGTAGCTTTCCTTGTAGTCGTGCCGGCCTTCCCCTCTGCGGCGGGAGGCGGCTCCGTTGCGGGATTTGCGCCGCTGCCGGGTAATCTCCTGCGCCCGCTCAAAAAGCTCCTTGTCAATTATCCCCTCGAAAGCGTTTTCAAATGTAATCCATTCGTTCTCCGGGTTTTGACTGCGGCCCTTTTTGTTTTTGAGCTCTTTTGCCCGTCCGTCCACTATTCCAAAGATGTTGTGTTCCGATTTTCTGTTGAAGCAGGCGGTTCCGGCATAGGCAGGGTTTGAAATTATGCCCCGAATCGTGGACGGTCCCCAGCCTGTTGCGCGCGAACCGTTATTCCCAGGGGACG
>DAOVDS010000036.1 GCA_030669415.1 bacterium | reverse complement strand
CAGAGAGTCAACATGGTCAGGAGCAGGCAGCAGGTTGTCATTCCCGTTTTCATGCCGGGTGTTGTCTCTGACGGCGTTTTGGAGGCGGATTCCATCCAGTAGTATAGACGACAGCAAAATAGAGATATGGCAGTGCAATTGCGAAGATTTTCAGAAAGCCGGCAGCTTAGCCGTCGGGAATCTCGCTGACCATCTTGTCGAACTCGCCGGCCGGTATCGCCTCGAGCGTGGCGAAGGAGATGCCCGTTATCATGTTCAGGCCGACGGATGCTTTCATGGCTTCGCGGATACCGGGGAATTCCGCAATAATAATCAGGTCGTATCTCCCGAGAATCGCGTACATGGCCTGTACCTTGCCCTGGGCGTTCTCGATTATGTCTTTGGCCTTCTCTGTGCGCTCGGGGCTGATTTCTTTCACAGAGTCGAGTGAGTATTTGCCGAACATGAAAAACGTCGCCATGATGGCTTCCTTTCTGCTCCGAGAGTACACGCGAACTGGGCGACGCTGCGCGTCGTCAGCAGACTAACGGAATAATAACATGAATCCAACGGTCTGGCAAGATAGTTTTTGCACAACCCGCGGTCTCGCTGTCCAGAGTTTTTTGGCTTGACAATTCGCTTCTGTGTGGGATATTTGAGAGTCTTTTTGCATGAAGGGGTCTGATAATGGCAAAGGAGAGAGCCCAGCTCGAGTTCCAGGGCTACTGGCAGGAGATAAGGATGAACGAGATTCCCGGCGGTTCCGGGGTCTTCTGCGTTTACGAGTGCAGGATGTCTCTGGCCAGCGGCAAGGTGACGCCGGTGAAGCTTCTCTACATAGGCGAAGCCGATGATGCGAAAAAACGGATTGCCGGGCACGAGAAGATGGGCAAGTGGAAGAGCCAGCTTGGGAGAGGCAACAAGCTGTGCTTCTCGTTCGCGCCGGTGGCCCCCGACATAAGGAGGCAGGTCGCGGCTGCGATGATTTTCAAGTTCAAGCCGCCAGTCAACACGACGCACAAGATGTTTTTCCAGTTCGACAGGACCATCGTAATAATGAGTGGAAAGGCCGAGCTGCTTAATCCGTATTTCACGGTTCACAGGACGAAATAGCGCAGTGCCAGCCGGTTGGGGGAGATGAGAGAGCAGATACGAAGAGTGCCGGGCGAGCGTTTCAGGCAGAGGCCGGTGCGTTCAGACAAGAAGACGGGCTTGATAGTCGGGGTTCTGGTTGCCTTCTTTGTGGGGAATGTCACGGGTTTTGTCCTCGGCGTCTACTCGACGAAAGCGGGCAAGGAATTCATCGATGACCTCGTAACCACCGAGGCGCCCGCCGACATTGTCAATCACAAGGAAATCTCGCGGGCGGGGTTCAGCCTCAAGTATCCCGGGAACTGGAAGATGGACACGACCGACGAGGAATACGACGCCGACCACTCCTTCTCGATTGACAGCCCCGGCGACTGCTTCACCATGTTCATCATATTCGACATCGACACGGCCCCGTCCGAGAATGTCGAAGCGCAAATCGAGTCGTTCGTGCCCAGTCTTCTGAAGAATCCTGCGAGAACGCCCTTCACGAAATGGGGACGATACGCCGGCCATGGGGTAGACCTGAAAGGGCGGCTTCTGGGCATCAACAAGGGGAGCGTCAGGGTCTTCTCCCACTCGTCGGAGTCGAGGTCATTCGTCGTGATAGAGCTCTACTACGATGAAGACCATGCGAACGTCCAGCCCGGCTTCCGGCTGATAGAGAACTCGTTCCGGCTTGTCAGGTAGAGGCCGCCGCCGTGGAGTGAACTCCCCGAACACCTCAACTTCCGCACCGCCCATCCCCACCGGTATTCCTGCAGCACCACCATTGCACTAATACGGATTGCAGAAAGTAACCGTTGATGCACGGTTGTCGCTATCCGTCATTGCGAGCGACCGAAGGGAGCGTGGCAATCTCATCTTCAGGCGCCTCTTGAGATTGCCACGTCGGAGGCTCTGCCTCCTCCTCGCAATGACATTTTGTGTTGTCCAGCTATGAAAAGTTATTTTCTGGATTCCATATAAGACATGAGGCAGGCTCCTACTCTCACTCATGGTTCCAGCCGGGGCAGGGCGGGCGAAAGGAATTTTTCAGAAACAGCTTGACGTATCATAATCGTTATGATATACTATGAACAAAAGAGGTATTTAGCGCGTAACAGTAACGGAAACAGTAACAGGAAGCAGGACTGCCTGGAGGCAGAAGGGAGGCCGAAATGGCGGCGAAGAGCGGGAAGGGCGCAAAGAAAGGGAGAACTGGCAAGAAAGCAAAGGCTGCAAGGAAAGCGAAGGAACCTGCCGGGAAGCGTGACAAGAAGGCAAAGAAGCGGACCAATTCAGACGCAGTGCCGGAGCCTGATGTCCGAAACGGCGAGATAATCGACATGGAGGAGGCGATAAGGCTGCTGAAAACTACGCGGCCGACATTCTACCGGTGGCTGCGGGCCGGGAAGGTCAAGGGGATGAAAGTGGGCCGGCAGTGGCGCTTCTACCGCGATGACATCAAACGGTTCCTGAAAGGGGAGGCGCCCCGGATTGACCTGCCTGCTGACATTGGGCCGTTAGTCAAGATGCTTGAGAAGAAGGCGAGGGAATTCGGCTGGCGGGGCGGGCCAGAGAATGGGCGCAAAGGCGTGAAGCTTGCGGTAGACATGATTCTGTTTCTCGGCATGAGTATGGGTGCCAGCGATATTCACCTCACCTCGCACATTGAGACCGAAAGCGGACGAAACGTGTCAATCCTGCGCTGCCGGGTTGACGGCGTGCTGCAGCAGGTTGCCCAGATTGACATACGGCTGCTGCCAGCCATAGTCGAGCGGCTCAAATACATGGCTGCCTGCGACATCCACGAGAAGGCAAAGCCGCAGGATGGGCGCATTCTCGTGAACTTCTCCGAGCACGGTGCAGGTGAGTCGCAGAAGCGGGTGGACCTGCGCGTCAACTTCCTGCCGGCCGCACTCGGAGAGGCTGTGACGGTGAAGATACTCGATGCGAGCACCGTGGCGCTGAACCTCGACACCATAGAGTACAGTAAGGACGACATGAAGAGGCTTCGCCGTGCTCTCGACCTGCCGTGGGGAGTCATCCTGGTTACGGGGCCCACGGGGTCGGGCAAGACAACAGTCCTGTACTCCTGCCTCAACAGACTGGCGAGGCCGGGAATAGAGATAATGACTGTGGAAGACCCGGTCGAGTATAGCCTGCCGTGGGCGACGCAGGTGCCGATTCGGCCCTCGGCGGGAGTCACATTCACAACGGCGATAAGAGCATGTCTGCGTTCCGACCCTGACGTGATGATGGTCGGGGAAATCAGGAACCTTGAAGCTCTTAGCATCGTGATGCAGGTTGCCCTTGTAGGCCACCTCGTCCTGAGCACGTTGCATACTACCGAGGCGGCCAGCGCGCTCAAACGCATGGTTGACATTGGAGCAGACCCTTTTGTTATCGCGGATGCCACGAAACTGGTGCTGGCCCAGCGCCTGATAAGGAAGCTCTGCCCGCACTGCAGCGTCGAGGCCGAGCCGGAGCCGCACTATCTGGAGAGGGCTGCCGAGCTGGCGCGCGAAGGCGGGCTCGGCTGGCAATCCCTCAGACCCAGGTTCAGGAAGCGCGTCGGGTGCAAAAAATGTAACAGAACCGGGTACAGGGGACGAACCGTCATCGCCGAGACGCTCGAGGTAACACCCAAAATCGGGAGGTGCCTGAAGAACGACCCCTCTGTCGAGGAACTCAGGGCTGTCGCTGTCAGACAGGGCATGACTACCATGGCGGCTGACGGAATCCGCCGTGCGGCAAACGGTGAGACAACGCTCGAAGAAATCATGCGCGTCGTGGGTTAGGAGGGACCGACTCACCCGCGGCTAATCGGTGGTGGTCAGGGCTTTGAATTCAGGGTCATCACGGAGCCACTCGAAGAGCTTGTTTGCCGCAATCCACTGCTTCATCCGTGGGTCGAGCCTGAGCATGCCGCGCAGGGCGTCGAGGCAGCGTTCCTTGTCGCGCTTGCACGAGTAGGCCTCCGCTATCAGAGCCAGCGGCCGCGAGTCGCCGGGCATCAGTCGGGCAGCCTTCCTGGCGTCCTCGACAGAGTCGCCGTAGTCGCCCTTTTCCCGCCTTGAGATTGCACGGTTGCACAGCGCCATCACGTAGGTCGGGTTCAGTTGGAGCGCCTTGGTGAAGTCGGCGATGGCGCCGTCAGTATCGCCGCTCTGGGCCTTGGCGGTGCCGCGGTTCCCGTACGCGACGAAATCGTCGGGGCGCAACTGAAGCACCCTGGTGTAGTCGGCGATGGTGGCGTTGAGGTTGCGCCTGTTCATGCTCAGGAGAGCCCGGTTGAAATAGGATTCCGGGTCGTTGGGCCTCAGCTTTATCGCCCTGTTGTAGTCGGAGAGAGCGCCCTTGTGGTCGCCCACGGTGGCTTTGAGCAGGCCGCGGTTGTTGTATGCGTCCGGGAAATTCGGGTTCTGCCGCAGCGCCTCGTTGTAGTCGGCGAGGGCGCCTTTGAGGTCGCCCTTGTCACACTTGGCGTTTGCGCGGTTGCCGTATGCCGCGGGAAAGCGCGGGTCAAGGCGTATCGCCTCGTCGTAGTCGGCGAGAGCCCCGTCAAGGTCGCCCTTCTTCGCCTTGATGCTGGCGCGGTGGAAGTATGCGCTCGCGTAGTTCGGGTTCAACCGCAGCGTTTCGTTGAAGTCGGCCATGGCGCCGCTGTCATCGCCCTTATCGCGCCTGGTCAGGGCCCGGCCGTGAAATGCAGCCGCGTAGTTCGGGTTTATTTGCAGCGTCTTTGCGTAATCGCTCATGGCGCCGTCGTAGTCGCCTTTGACCCGCTTGACATCGGCGCGCCGGCAGAGGGCCTGCACATCACCGGGCCTGAGCTGGAGTACGCTGTTGTGGTCGGAGATTGCGCCGTCATAATCGCCCTTCTTGAGCCTGGCGTTGGCGCGGTTGGAGTAGGCGCCGGCGAACTTCGGGTCCAGCCGCAGGGCCTCGTTGTAGTCCTCGATGGCGCCGTCGTAGTCGCCTGTATCCGACTTGACGTTCCCGCGGTTGTTGAACGCGAATATGTGTTTCGGGTTAAGCTGTATGGCCTGCGTGTAGTCTTCTATCGCGCCGGCGAAGTCACGTATTTCGACCCTGTCGCTGCCGCGGTTGTTGTAAGACCATGTAAGCCAGGCTGCGTTGCGCGTCCTGTCGAACTCCCAGATGCACCTCGAATATGTTTCGACCGCTTCCTTGTGACGCCCGAGCCCGGACAGGGCGAACGCCTTGTAGAACAGGGCGATGGTGTTGCTCTTGTCCAGCTCGAACGCTTCCTGGGCGTGCCTGAGGGATTCTTCGTAGCGCTTGTCCGAGCCTTCGTCCACTGCCTTGAGGGTCAGCGTCGCGACGGTCTTGCGGTTGCCTGCCAACTGCTTGACCTCCTCGGTAACCCTGTGGGCCGACTCGAACTCCTGCCTGTTCCAGTAGGCAATCGCGCTGCGGTACAGGGACTCTATCCTGTTGGCGGTGTTTTCCTGGCGCTTCGCCAGGTCAGCCGCCTTCTGAAAAGCCGCAAGCGCGTCATCGACCCTGCCGCAGCGCTCGAGCGCAAGCCCGTGCTGCTGGTGGGCGTACCAGTCATCTTCGAGAATCGCCAGCGTGCTCTGAATCAGCTCCAGTGCCCTGGCCGGGTCAATCTCGCCAACGCCCCTTACAAGCGAGTCCGTTGCCTTCTTGACATCCTCCATCCTGCGTGCGCATTCCTCCTTGAGCTCGCGCGCCTCTTCGCGCTCGGAGTGCAGCGTCAGAGACTTGGAGACCAGCTCGAGCGCCTTCTCGTACTCGTGGTTCGTGAATGCGGTCCTGGCCTCGTCGAGCATCCGCGCCGCGTCGGCCCGCCTGGTGCGAAGTTCCGTCTCCCTTGCGGCGCTGTGGCTCCACAGGATAAGGACCACCACAACCACGGCAGTCAGGATAGCCGCAATGCCGAGGCTGGCAATCTTGTTGCGCTTCGTCCGGCGCCAGAGCTTCTCGATGACCCCTATCGGCCTGGCCTCTATGGGGTCGCCGTGCAGGTAGCGCTCTATGTCCGCTTTCAGCTCGGTCGCGGAAGCGTAGCGCCTGTCCGGCTCCTTCTCCAGGCACTTCAACACAATCGTGTTCGCATCGGGGCTGACTCTTGAATTGAGCTTCCTCGGCGGGGTGGGGTCGGAAAGCCATATCTTCTTGAATATGTTGACCACCGCCCTGCCTTCAAACGGGCAGATGCCGCAGAGCATCTCGTAAAGCACAATGCCAAGCGCCCAGACATCGCTGCGCTGGTCGAACAGCTCGCCGTTGGCCTGCTCCGGGCTCATGTAGTGCGGCGTACCCACGACGCGGCTCGAAGTCACCTGTCCCCTTGCGTCCTTGACCTGTTTGGCAATGCCGAAGTCGCCGACGTATATCCTGTCCTCGGTGTCCATGAACACGTTTTCCGGCTTCATGTCGCGATGCACAATCCCGTTGGAGTGGGCATAGGCGAGCGCGTCCGCGGCGGTGGCGGCAATGCGAAAGGCCTCCCGCACAGGCAGGCGCCCCTTCTCGTGCAGCAGGTCCCGCAGGGTCTTTCCGTCAATGAAATCCATCGTGAAGTACGGCTGTCTGTCGAGTACGCCCAGCTCGTGGACTGCGATGATATTCGGGTGGCGCAGCCTGGCGACCAGCTTCGCCTCTTTCTCGAACTGCTCTCTCTCAACTTCAGTGCGCAGCTTGAGCAGCTTGAGCGCGACAATCCTGTCAAGCTGTGGGTCGTACACCTCGTAGACGGCGCCGAAACCGCCTTCAGCGATTTTGCGCTTTATCCTGTATCTTCCGAACGTGGGCAGCGTATCCACCGGCTCTATCTCGGCCGTTTCTATCACAGCCCCTTTGCTGAGCTTGATGACTTCCGCAAGATACGCCGTCTCCCTGGGCGCAGGTATCACAAGCATACGCAGCGATTCCGCCGGGCTCAGGCCTTCCGGCTGTATTCCCTGCATCGTCTCGGTAAACTCGGCAAGCCACGGCGTGACCTCGGGGTGGGACGCGATTCTCGAGAGCGCATTGGGGTATTTCTCAACACCGGTACGGACCTCCGGCCTCTGGCACCAGGTGATGAACTCCTCAAGCGAGTCGAACTTGGGTATCGACAATTTCATCATGGCGTTTTTCCTGAGAGCACTACTCGCGAATAGTACCAGAAACACGCCTGAGAATCAAGCTTCAGTGCGGCTGCACACAGGGCCATTTAGCGGTCGAGGCGCCACAGGCGCTTTTGCAGGAGTGGCTACGCCACCTCGACGTTGAGGTCTTTTACACGCGCAGCAAGCTGCGCCGCTAAATATCTGAAAGGTCATTCCTTGGGCAGAATCAATCTGCCGGATGCGTCAAAGAACCGTATTCTTACTTCCCCATCGTCAAACTCTGTCACACTCTTATATGGCGTGCCGTCCGGTCTGTAGAAGTACTTACTAGTCCAAAGTGGCTCACGATCCTTGGAAAGGCTTCTTAACAATACTACCCTACCAAAATCATCAAAATACGCCTCTAAGTACAGTTCGTCATAAAAGGGTATACGAAATCGAGTGAAATCTGTGTAAGAAAAGGAGATATGGGGATTTTGGGGATAGGGAGATAGAGTTTCAAATGACAAAGACCAAAATCCAAATGCCAAATCAATGTCAAAAACCAAATGCCAAAACGTGTTTCTCCCTTTGTCCTTTGGGCTTTGGATTTCATTTGACATTTGAGCTTTGGCATTTGAACTTTCCCCGTTATCCCCTTATCTCCCCTTTCTCCTTATCCCCCTTGCTTACACTTTTGCTTTTTGAATTTTGCATTGACAACTGCTGGCGCTCAATGTTTTTGTTCACCTTATTGTGAAACGCTGTACTAAGTATCCATATCCACATCTTTCTAATGTTCTTGCTCTTTCCGGTGATATCCTGCCGGTGGGACGGAGAGGAATATGGAACTTTGAGAATGCGGTATAGTAGTATGGCCCACCGGTCAGAAGCACATCCTTCTCAAGAGCGAAGCAGCCGCCGGAGACAGCCAGGGCTGACCACATCAATAGGAATGTAGATAGTACGCTTTTCATAAATCTATCCTTATCATAATGTGCGGCAGAAAGCAAGGTTTGCTTTTGCCATCCTGCGCCGGGGCAATATCTGTTAGAATCGGTGTAATCTGTGAAATCTGTGGTTTCCTTCTTGGCTGCGGCCCATCACTTCCTGGGTTGACTCGCTCTCGACTGCGCTTCTCGGGCTTCTTGGTGGCGGCCGAGGCGGCGCAGGGTGACTGCCTTGCCCGTCCAGGCGGCTCGCATGCCGGGCCTGAGCCCTGTTGCGGACTCGAAGTCCGCCAGCGCCTTGTCCAGTACTCCGAGCGCAAGCAGCGCCGCGCCGCGGTTGACGATTGCATCCACGAATTCCGGATTCAGCCCGAGCGCCTCGTCGAAGGACTCGACAGCTTCTTCGTAGCGGCCCAGCTTGAAGAGGCAGGTGCCGCGGTTGTTGTACGCATCGTAGCTGTCGGGGTTGACTTTCGCTGCGGCAGCGAAACAGGTCAGCGCCTCTTCCCAGCGGTTCTTCTCGCCGAAGTCCATGCCTTTACCGAAGTAGTCGCTGTAGGAGAGGCCGGGTGCGGGCTCCACGGCGGCTGCCTGCGGTGGCTGGGCCGCGGGCGTGGCCGGCTGCGCCTCGCGGGCCGGACGAAACAGCACTGCAGCAAGCACGGCGATGAGTGTGGCAAGGGCGAGCACGAGCGTGGACTTTCGGGAGGGGGCGTCGATGATCGCAGCCTGTTCGCCGCGCGGGCGCACGGGGACGGCTGTGGCGATGGAAGAAACGAACCTGAGCCTGCGGGAGCGGTGGGGCGAGAAAAGCCTCTCCTTGAGGAAGAGAAGCTCATCTATCAGCTCGTCGGAGGATACGTACCTGCGCAGGGGGGCCTTGGCCATCATTCTCTTGACCACGCGCAGGACGGGCGCGGGCACCTGCCCGCGGGGCCAGTCGGGCTCCTCGCCCACGACTTTCAGCATTGTCTGGGCCGAATTCTCGCCGAGGAACGGCCTCTCGCCGGTAATCATGTGAAAGAAGGTCGCGCCCAGCGAGTAGATGTCGGAGCGGGGGCCTACCGCCTTGGGGTCTGTTATCTGCTCGGGCGACATGTAGCAGGGGGTGCCTATTACCTGGCCTGTGACTGTTATGTCGTGGTCGGCACTGTCGGTGCGCTTGGCGAGGCCCATGTCGGTAATCTTGACAGTGCCGTCGGTCGCAATCATGATGTTCTCCGGCTTGATGTCGCGGTGGACGATGGAGCGGGAGTGGGCGTGGCGCAGGCCCCGGGCGGCCTGCAGTGCGATGTCGGTCGCGGTCTCTACGTCGAGCCTTCCTTCCGACTTGATGAGGTCAAGGAGTGTGGCGCCCTCGACAAACTCCATGGAGAAGTAGAAGACGCCGCGGTAGGAGCCCACGTCATAGACGCGGGTGAGGTTGGGGTGGTTCATCTGGCCCGCGCTCTTCGCCTCGCGCAGAAACCTGCGGATATACGTCCTGTTCTTCGCCAGCGCGATAGGCAGTATCTTGAGCGCCACGAGCCGGTTCATGGAGAGCTGGATAGCCTTGAATACAGCGCCCATGCCGCCCCGGCCCACGCGTGCGAGAATGCTGTATCCCGGAATTACGCTGCCTGCGCCGGAGTCGAAAGATTCTTCTGTCTTAGTTGCCTTTAGTTTCTGTGGCGGCACCGGTAGTTCCAATTAACGAAAAAGCACGGCAGCCTTCCAACAGCGCCAAGGTCGCCGCGCCCTAGTGTAAGTATTGCACTACGACATTCGCCCGGCTGACGCTTTGTGTCCTTTGCTTGGACTCCTGCCGCGCCGCTCCTACGTGCCCTTGCCGGGCGCAGCAGTGTCATCGACTTCCTCTGAAAACACGCCTTTCAGAGGCTTGCCGGAAGACAGCGCCTGCCGGAGCCTGTCAAGCTCCTCGATGGTGGTTTCGACCTTGATGGTCTTGAGCTGCCCGATACGCGCCTTGAAGGCTTCGACCTGTTTCTGTATGCCCTGGTAGATGATGGGGAAGCGTACCTTCTGACCGCTCCATTTCCCTTCGAGACCGTTGACGTACTCGATGTCCTTCTTGAGGGCCCGCACGCGCCGCAATGCTTCCTCAACAGTCATGTGCTTGGTTTCTGCCATCCGTCACTCCGGGTTATCCGAGATGCGTTAGAAGTATGTTTCGTGGCGGCTGCCCTCGTAGGTGCCGCCGAAGTAGAGAACAACAGCAGTAAGGACAATCATAACTCCCAGGAAGCCATAGTGCATGCCTGTCTTCTCTTTGTACTCCGGGTTGACCATGAGAAACATCCAGACCAGCCCGAGGACGAATATGATGCCAAAGGCGATAAGGGCGATAATCAGCTTCTTGGTCTCCTGCTTCTTCAGGTGCGTCCACTTGCGCATGAACTCTTCGCTTGGCGCCTTGGTCCCGTGGTCGCACTCGGGGCAGACGATGTTTTCGAGGCCCGGCCTCGGGGTGACTACGAACTCCTCGTAGCATTCGCTGCAAATCGCCTTGAAAGGCACCCACTTGGCGGAGACGCCGGCCGGGACGTAGTCCCGTCTGCGCCTTGCCGGTGCTCGTCCTGCTTTCTTGGCCATGCTGAGCTCCTCAAAACAGTAACCCTGGCAGACCTGATAATATAGAGCTCCCGCGTCAAAGTCAAGAACAATTTTTCCTGTCAGGCTGCGTGAATGGTTCCCGGCGCAGTTTTGAAAAATTTCTCAAGAATCCGTGTCATAAACCCCCGTGTTTCGCATCTAAGGTCATAGAGGAGAGCTTATGGAACGCCTTGACGTGTACGAGATACTGGTAAAAGAGCACGAAGCAATGCTCCACGCCTATGCCCTGGCACTTGTTCGCAACCACGCACTGGCCGAGGAAGTAGTGCAGGAAGCATTCGTTCAAGCATACGTCAAGCTGTCCTCGCTGCAGAACAAAGGCGCATTTCCCGCGTGGCTTCGTGTAATAGCGAAAAACATCGCGTTGGCCGAGCTTCAGCGAAACAGGAAGGAAATCACCTTTGACCCGCAGGTTCTCGATGGGATAGAGGATGTCTTTGTGCGCTTCGACCGCCCTGAACAGGGAGACACGTGGCAGGAGCGTGTTACTGTAGTCGAGCGTTGCTTCAAGGCGCTGCCGGAGATACTTCACACTGTGTGCAAGCTGCACTATTTCGAAGAGCGCCTTGCGAGAGATATCGCAGGCGTGCTTCGCATCAGCCTTTCCGCGGTGCTGAAGCGCCTTGAGAGGGCAAGGCACGCAATAAGGCGGTGCGTGGAGAAAAACCTGCGACTTGAGAGGGCCTGACATGCAGGACAAAGACAACGAGCGCAAGCTGCTTCGTGACGAAGGCCGGGCAATGGCCTGCGAGGGGATAGTGCGTTCTCATTTCGGGAAACGCACCGGCACGGCGGGAAGCGAGGCGCTCCGAAGGCTGCGCACCTCAGAACACAAGCTAGGCGCTGTCCGCCGGCCCCCCCGGGGTAGAAGGAGGCCTGGCAGGCGAAACGGTGCCGAGCTTCGGGAGCGCTACCACCGGCGGATGGCGCAGCACCGCCGCAGGACAATGATTGCCATCGCGGCCGCGGCCGCCGTGATTGCCATTACTGTTATTATCGTGACATTCTCAGGCTCGCCGCAGGTACCCGAAGTGGAGAAACCCCATATTGCCGATGTCCCGGACGAACGCCCTGAGCCGCAACCGCCTGAGTCTGTGCCTCCCGCGCCGGACATACCTGTGCCTGAGCCGGAGCCGGAAAAGCAGCCAACTCCGCCAAAACCGGAACCGGAAGAGCCCCCGATACCGCCCGAACCAGAGCCGGAGGTCGTTATCGCCAAAGTTCTGCGCACGCCGGGCGGCAGCGTACTAACACGCGACGAGGGCGCAGAACTCAAAGATGAAAAAGAAACAGGCAATTCAGTATTTACCCTTTCCAAAGGAGGTCTTTACTGCACGACATCGGATAGTGAAGAAATTACGCTCGGAACGCCGGCCGCGCGGGTCGTCGCGTCGGAGGGCAGCATTTTCAGAGCACAACTGTTTGAAAGGGAGGACAAGGAAGTGAAGAAGGCAAGAATTCTTGTAGTGGCGCTGGCGGTATATCTCGGCGCCGTCGTCATATCGAACGAGTTCGGCTCCGAGGTGGCCGGGCCGGGCGAGGTGGTTTTCGCGCAGGAGGGCGCCGCGCCGGAGAAGCAGGTTGCGAAAGGCAACACCGAGTTCGCGCTTGACCTCTACGCGAAGCTCAAGGACGAGAAGAAGGGGAAGAACCTCTTCTTTTCGCCGTACAGCATCTCGTCCGCGCTGGCTATGACCTACGCGGGCGCGCGGGGCAACACCGCGAAGCAGATGGCGGATGTGCTGCACTTTGACCTGGAGCAGAAGAAGCTGCATCCCGCGTTCGCCGCGCTGACGAACAACATGAAAATCAGCGGGCAAAAAGGGCTGGAGCTGCACATCGCCAACGCGCTCTGGGGCCAGCAGGGATACAAGTTCCTTGACGAGTTCGTGGCGCTCAACAACAAGAACTACGGCGCCGGGTTGAAAGATGTGGACTTCGTGGGCGCGACCGAGGAGGCGCGAAAGACTATCAACAAGTGGGTGGAAAAGCAAACGAAAGACAAAATCAAGAACCTGCTCAAGCCTGGTGTGCTCGACTCGCTTACGCGCCTCGTCCTGACCAACGCAATCTATTTCAAGGGCGACTGGGTAAAACAGTTCGACAAGAAACTGACCAAGAAGGAGAATTTCAGCGTCACGCCGGGGAAGAAAGTGAAAGTATCAATGATGGCCATGAAGCCCTCAGGCAGAAAAGAACTGAAACTCAACTACGGCGAGACGGATGACGCGCAGGTCCTGGAGCTTCCTTACAAGGGCGATAAAGTCTCCATGGTTATCCTGCTGCCGAAGAAGGTTGACGGCCTTTCCGCTCTGGAGAAGTCTCTCTCAGCCGATACTCTGCGGAACTGCATCTCAAAGTTGCACAAGAGGAAGTTGGCGGCAGTCTATCTGCCGAAATTCAAGATGACCTGCGAGTTCAAGTTGGGAGAGGCGCTTCAGTACCTGGGCATGAGAGATGCGTTTGTCTTTGGGAAAGCGGACTTCTCCGGGATGAACGGCGTGACATCAGGGCTGGAGCGGTTATACATCACCGCGGTAGTTCACAAGGCTTTCGTGGATGTGAACGAGGAAGGCACCGAGGCCGCGGCAGCGACGGCCGTCGTAATGGGGAGGGGCGGTCGTCCCAAGCCGCCGCCGGAGTTCCGCGCCGACCATCCGTTCCTTTTCCTGATAAGGGACAAGGCTACTGGCAGCATCCTCTTCATGGGCCGGGTGGTCAATCCCAAGGAGAGCAAGTAAGGCGATACTGGAACCAGGACAGGACAGGAACCGGGGCGGCATTTTGCCGCCCTGTTCTTTGCCTCACGGATGACCGCGGTCTTTCCCGGGGTTGTCCGGCACACCAACCCGTGCGCGAATCCATTTCGCTTGACAATGAAGCAGGGCGCTCTTAATATACCCGGTTGTTGTCAGTGCTACTTTGTCAACTCCATCCTTCCTTCCCCTCCCTTGAGGGGAGGGGATTGAGGGGAGGGTGATAAGTATAATTCCCCCTCACCCTGCACCCTCTCCCCCCAGGGGAGAGGGAAAAGATGACAAAGTAGCGTTAGTAATCAATTTGCGGAAGACTGATATGGAAAAAGTCTATTTCTACGCAGGACTTATACCGATTGTGGCGTACTCCATTATTTTGCACGAGATTGCGCACGCGGTGGCGGCGCTGTGGTCGGGTGACTCGACAGCCCTGCACGCAAACCGCATTACGCTAAACCCGATACCGCATATTGACCCTTTCGGCACAATCCTGCTGCCCGGGCTAATGATAATCATGAACACGGGAATTGTCTTTGGCTGGGCCAAGCCGGTCCCTGTGAACCGCCTTAACTTCAGGCACCCGGTGCGCGACGACATATTCGTGTCGCTTGCGGGCATTGCGACCAATCTGATACTCGCCTTCTTTTTCATCCTGCTGCTTCACCTTACACATAAACCCAGCCCAGTATATCCGGGTGACATGAACTACCATCTGTTTCGCATGGCCGCCGGTGTTAATATCGTGCTGGCGGTGTTTAACCTGATACCGATTCCCCCGCTCGATGGCAGCCATGTCTTCAAGTATCTCCTGCCCCGCGATGTAAGGCCGAAATACGAGATGCTGGGCTTCTACGGGATGTTCCTGATTCTAATCTTCCTTATCGCTGCGGGTGATGTCCTGGGCACCGTGGTTATGGGAGCAATAAGGATTTTTATGTTCCTTGGGGGACACGGCTAAATGGCGAAAGAACGGATATACAGCGCGATGCGGCCGACAGGCCCGCTGCACCTGGGCAACCTCGTAGGCGCGCTGCAGAACTGGGCCGCGCTCCAGGATGACTACGAGTGCTTCTGGGGCATTGCCGACTATCACGCGCTTATGAGCGAGCACAACGACCCCCAGGTCATAAGCGATGCAATCCCCGAAATGGTCGCCGACTGGATTGCGGCCGGGCTCGACCCGAAGCGCGCCACCTTCGCGAGGCAGTCCGACGTCCCGCAGCACGCGGAGCTCTTCACAGTGCTTGCCTGTATCACGCCGGTGAGCTGGCTGGAACGCTGCCCCACCTACAAGGAGCAGCTCCAGGAGCTCGGCGGCACCAGGGATGTTCGCAACTACGGCTTTCTCGGCTATCCGGTGCTGCAGGCGGCCGATATCATTGTCTACAAGGCGACCGCGGTGCCTGTGGGCGAGGACCAGCTTGCGCACCTCGAGCTTACGCGGGAGATTGTCAGGAAGTTCAACTCCGTATTCGCCGAGGACGTGTTCCCCGAGCCCAAGGCGAAGCTCACCCGTGCCGCGCGCCTTCTCGGGCTCGACGGGCGCAAGATGTCCAAGTCCTACGATAACGCCCTCTACATGGGTGATGAGCCCCAGGCAATCCGCAAGAAGGTAATGAGCATGCTCACCGACCCCAAGCGCCCCAGGCGCGCCGACCCCGGACACCCCGACGAGTGCAACCTCTTCCCCTACTACGTGATTTTCGCGCAGGAGGCCACCGAGAGCGTCAGGAAGGAATGCGTGAGCGCCCAGCGCGGCTGCGTTGACTGCAAGAAACAGCTTGCCGAGGAGCTTGTCAGGTACACCGAGCCGCTGCGCAGCAAGCGCAAAGAGGTGCTGCAGGACCCCGACTATATCCGCGACGTTCTCTCGGATGGCGCCAGGCACGCCCGGGAAGTCGCGTCCCAGACAATGAAGGAAGTCAGAGAGGTCATCAAGTTTCTATGAGCGATAACCGGGAAGATTACCGCGTCAAGCTTGACATATACAACGGCCCGCTCGACCTGCTGCTCTACCTCGTCTACAAGAGCGAAGTTGACGTATTCAACATCCCGATTGCCGATATCGTCGAGCAGTACCTTTCCTACGTCGAGGCGATGAAGGCGCTCGATATCGAGATTGCCGGCGACTTCATGGTCATGGCCGGGCGCCTGATAAACATCAAATCGAAGATGCTCATGCCCCGCCCGCAGGCAGAGCCCGAAGAGGAAGAAATAATAGACCCGCGCGCCGAGCTTGTAAAAGAGCTGCTCGAATACAAGGAGTACAAGGAGCGTGCCTACGCGCTGGGGCTCAAGCGGCATGAGCGTGACGACATGTTCGAGCGAACCCCGCCGAAGGAGAAGGCTGAAACTGAAAGAGAAGAATCGGACGAACTGCTTGATGAAGATGTCAGCGTCTGGGACCTCCTGAGCGCCTTCCACAGGGTCACAAAGGACTTCATGCCCGAAGTGGGGCGCAAGATAGTCTACGACGACACGCCGGTGAGCGTCTATGTCGAAAAGCTGCTTGGCAGGCTGGCCGGAGCACCGGGGGGCAAGCTCGCCTTCCGTGCCCTGTTTGACGGGCTGCACCAGCGCATGCAGGTAATTGGCGTCTTCCTCGCAGTGCTCGAAGCAGCCAAAGAGGGGGCGCTCAAGCTCCATCAGGTGCCCGACCGTAGCGAGATACTCCTGGAGTTCGTGCCGGAGGAGAAACGCGAAAAGCACGCCGAGCCGGATACGCAGACACAGGAATAAGCAAGCCGCGGGTTCTTACCCGCGCATGCGGGGGAGTACACTGTGAGGGTCATCTTCCTGGGAACGCCGGACTTCGCACTGCCGAGCCTCAGGGCGCTGGCTCAGAGCCGCCATGAGGTGGTGCTTGTCCTGACCCGGCCTGACCGGCCCAGGGGACGCGGCAAGAAGCTGCACCCCCCGCCCGTTAAAGTCTTGGCGCAGGAGTTCGGGCTCAAAGTCGCCCAGCCGGCGAAAGTATCGGCCCCTGAAGGCATCGCGCTTATCGAGTCCGCCCGGCCGGATGCCGGCGTCGTGTGCGCCTACGGCGAGATAATCTCCGCGGAGGTGCTCGCACTCGCGCCCGGCGGCTTCTTCAACGTGCACGCCTCGCTTCTGCCCAGGTTCCGCGGGGCCGCCCCGGTGCACCACGCTGTCCTCTCGGGTGAGCCGGCCACGGGCGTGACTGTTATCCGGCTGGTCGAGAAGATGGATGCGGGCGACATCGTGGGTTCCGTCGAAACCGAAATCGGGCCCCACGAGACGACCGGCCAGCTCACAGAACGACTCGCCGTGCTCGGCGCAGACGCCCTTGTCGAAGCGCTCGACAAAGTGGAGGCGGGAACTGCCCGGTTCGAGCCCCAGGATGAATCGAAGGCGAGCTACGCCCCGAAAATCAGCAAAAAAGACGCGAGAATCGACTGGTCGAAAAGCGCCGGGTTCCTGGAGCGGTTCGTCAGGGCCATGTCGCCCGTGCCGGGCGCCTTCACCTTCTTCAGGCGCGGCGGGCGCACCACCCGCCTTATTGTCGGCGCCGCAAGAGTGGCCGCCGGCTCGGGAAAGCCCGGGACCGTAATCGAAGCCTCGGCCAGCCGGCTCCTCGTTGCCACCGGCCCGGATGAGTCCGCGGCACCGGGCGCCGGGGCGGCACTCGAACTGGGCCGACTGCAGCCTGAAAGTAAGCGAATGATGAGTGCAGCGGAGTTCCTGCGCGGATGCAGCATTACCCCGGACAGCGTGTTTGAATGAGCCACATCAGGAAAATCGCCGCTGAAATTGTGTACAGTGCCACATTCGCACACGCCGAGGTCGAGCCCGCCATCCAGAGCGTCTTGTGCCACCTGCGGCCCGAGCACGCGCAGGCCATGCTGTTTACGCAGCTTGCACTCGGCACTGTCCAGCGGGCCGCGACGCTTGACTCGATTATCGAGGCATACTCCAGCGTGGAGTTCTCCCGAATCGAGCCGCGCGTGCTTACTGCGCTCAGGGCAGGGGCGTACGAAATCGTCTTTCTGCCCGAAAGCGCCCCACTCGCTGCCATGGGTGTCATGGCACAGACTGTGCGCCACTGGTCACCCCGGGCCTGTTCGTTCGCAAGGAGCCTGCTCGATGCCGTCTGGAAAGGCGCCGGAAACTTCCTGCACCAGCAGCCCCCGCGAGAAAACCCCCGCCGCCTCCTGCAGGTAGGCAAATCACTGTGGCGGCGCTTTGACCGCGACGTGTTCCCCGACCCCCGCACCCGGCGTGCCGAGTACCTCGCGGCTGTCTACTCACTCCCGCTCTGGCTAACTGAGAAGCTGCTTAACCAGCACGGCCGGCTTGCGGAAAAAATCATGTCCGGATGCATCGGCGGCGCATCGCTGACTGTCGTGCCCAATTCGCTCATGACTACCGCCGGCGAGCTCACCAGAACGCTCGCACGCCAGGGCCTTTCAGTCGAGCGGGGAGCGCGGGCGCACATCCTCGTCGCACGCGAGAAGGTAGACATAACAAGCCTGCCCGCCTACCTCTACGGGCTCCTCACCGTTATGGACGAGTTCGACATCGCTGCCATCGACTGCCTCAACCCGCGTCCCGGTGAGCGTGTCTGCGTGCTCCAGGGAAGGCCGCAGACAATGGCGCGTATTGCCCAGTTGGTGGCCCCCGATGGCTGCGTAACCGGCTGTGTGCAAAACCGGCCCGAGGTCCGTGCCGTGGCCGCACAGATAAGGAGGCTCAGGCTGCGCAACCTGCACGTCGTGGCCCTGGATGTGTCCGAAGGGCCCTCCGTCCTCAACGCCTCCTTTGACAGGGTGTTTGTGGAGCCTCCGAGCACCGGCGCCGGCAGGCTGCGCCGACGCGCTGTCGCAAGGTGGCGCCTGAAAGACAGCTCTACTTTCGAGTTCACCCGCGGCCAGGAGCTTGCGCTGCAGTCTGCGATAGACCTGTGCGCCGCAGGCGGAATCACAGTCTATACTACTTCCAGCCTGCTGCGTGAGGAGAATGAGGATGTGGTGCAGGCAGTCACCCTGCCGATGCCCTACGTGAAGCTCCTCGAGAGCGGGACCCGCTTCCCCGCGCCCGGCGGGCCCGACGGCGGCTTCACCGCCAAAATCGCCAAGCTCAATACACCATAAAAAGCCGCGGGATTCATCCTGCGGATGGTTAGCCGGCGGGTTTTTCTCCACTGCCCGCCGTGTAATAGAGATAATTCCAAAGCCCCACCATTTACTGGTGGGGAAAATCCCAACCACAGAAGCCCCATGCGCAAGCATGGGGAGATAAATCTAAACCACCTGACCCCTGTTCCCTGTTTGCTGCCTGCTTCTTCTTGCCTATCCGAAACCTTTGTGCTATACTACAATAGTGCTTTGCTCTTCCAAGGAGAAAGGACTCTGTGTGCACCACAACTCAATGCGCATTGTGTCCCCCGAGGCTCGGCACGCGTGGAGAGGAGGAAGGAATGAGGGTTTCTGCCAAAGTGTGCATAATAGCCCTGTTACTGTGTGGGTTGAACTTGGGCAGATTAAGTTCCAATGATGAAGACTCTGATCTACCCGAGGAATTCAAGAGCAGACTCCGGGCTCTATACCGAGATTCGCGGACGAGTGATGTTGCACAAAGTGAATGGCGCAAAGCATGGAATAATAACCGAGACAACATACGATTTCTCGTGTATACTTTTGAGTTGCTTTCTGTGAGAGCAGGTTTTCAGCATATACCGGTGGATAGCCAGAATCCATCCCTTATGCAACTCGTAAAAATAGGGGGCCGGGCAGTGCCATTTCTCTGTAAGGCGGCGAGCAACTATTTTAATAAGAATGTAGTTGCCTTTTCGTACGTGGTAGCGGCGCTACGCATAATTGCTGACGAAAAATGTGCCCCAGTGGTTCTTGACTTGTATAAGAAGTCAGTCTCTTTCATGGAGGAGAACTCGGAGAAAGGCATGGAAAAAAGCCGCCCCCTAGCGTGCAAGAAAGCTTTGGCGGAGATTGGAGACTTTTCCGTCATTCCTTATTTCTTAGAAGAAATGGCATACAAGTTACAGGAGCAGAAGCAGCGTTTTGACGGGTCTACGGTTGAACAGCAAGTAGTCATCCATAGGCGGAATTGGGCATATTTAGTTCTAAAGAAAATCACTAAGCAGATGCTTCCTTATACTCCAGCAAATCCGCGGAAGGAGGAAATAGCGGCTTGGAAAAAATGGTGGGAAGAGAACAGGAACAAGGATAAAGGAGCCCTCTTGGAAAAGGACCTCAGAAACTCGGTGGACAACCTGTTCTCTGCTGAGCAGAAGAAAGCCATAGAATCATCCGAGAAACTCAAACTCCATGCAAACCCGAGAAGCTTCTTGACAGTATTAGATGCTCTCTCCAAGAGTGAAAAAAGCCCCACACTCAAAGCTGCTCTAGTCGAAGTATGTTATATCATTGCGAACAGGATGAACGAAAAAAGCGCAGATTTGCCCGCTCTTCCTCCGCAACAAGGTAAACCTAGCCAATGGCAACTTTGGTGGCTCCAAGTTCGTAGCTCCTTCCCCCGTCAGTCGTTGCCCAAAGGCCTGACCGAGGCAGGCATACTGAAAGGCTTCGTCGAAAATATCGGGAAAGATGCCGAACTGGCGAAAAAGCATAAGCATTTGCTGGAAAAGACGCTTGAGGACTTGAAGAAGATGGAAGATAGTGGGGAACAAGAATAGGTAGATGGTAGTCGTGACGGCCACACATACAAATCGAGTTGGACTATTCCTCGCGAACTTGTCGGAGTACATGGGTTGCCTTGAGATGCACAGCCTCGGACTTAGAGTTCTCAGACAGGTTCTCAAGGTTTTCAAGGTAATCAGTCAGCTTTCCAGCCAGCACCGCATTGATTGCAGCAATACAGACCATTTCATCTGAGGAATTCAAACACTTGCGAAACGCGCTCTCTGCACGGTTTCCAAGCATTGTACTTAGAATGGATACTGCTGTAGCTCTAACTTCAGGATTGCCCAAACCAGGTGGTTCCGCTATGAGCAAGAGGGATAAGACATCATTGCGGGTTCGCAGCTTTTCCACTCCTTCATGGCTCGCATATTTGGGCAGCTTATTCTCTTTCCACCACACAACCCACTTGTTGTAGGCCTCCTCGCCGCCCTGCTCAGTGCCTTCAATCCAGTGGAAAGCGGTTTGTAAAATCCCAAAG
>DAOVDS010000184.1 GCA_030669415.1 bacterium | reverse complement strand
ACCTGCTTCGCAAAGGGCGAGCGCGTATGGGAGCTTCGGACCCGCATATTGCTTCTCATTTTCAAGAAGTGCCTTTTTTGCCGGGTCGCCGCCGATTCTGCCGATTGCCCGCGCCGCAGAACCGGCCCCCCATCTGTTCTGCGTGGAAAGCAGTTTGACCAGGTGAGGAATGCACTCTCGCGTTCCAAGAATGCCAAGGGGGTACACTTCTCCGTGTTCTATTTCCTTGGCAACCAGGTGCGTGTACTGCAGGCAGCGCTTGTCACGAAGCAGCGCAAGTGCGTAGAGCAAGTCGAAGAGCTGCCCGCCTGAGGGAAGGGGATCAGCCTGCAACTCGATAAGCGCAAGGTCGGCGGCTTTCCTGTAGCCGAGTGCGGCCAGCGTGAACAACGCTTGGGCTCTGATCTTTGGGTCTTTTTCTTGGGCGCACGCCTTAGCAATTGAATTATTTTCTCGTGGGTCGCCAACAATTGCGAGGTATTCCCATGCACGCTTCCTGAGCTTGGCTGACTTAGCTTTGGCAAGAGTCCTGCAGGCACTTCTTGCTGTGACAGTCTTCCCGGAGATCACGGCGCCAGAATAGAGCGACATGAGTGCATTGAGGCGCAAGGTCTCGTCAAGATCAGTGTTTAGAACCTTTTTGGCCAGCATCTTGTGAGCCTTTTGGTCGTCACTCATCCAGAGGGCACTAATAATTGTCATGTGGTCATCCCGAGAATCCCACTTCTCCCAGTATTCCTTAAAGTGGCTGGTAATCACCTCCGGAAGTCTCTGGTCAAACAGTTCACAAAGCTTGGTTACGCACCGCACGCGAACCCTCGTGTCGTCTGTCTTGATGAGCACTTCACGAATAGCATCCCTGTCTGCCAACGGCTCCGGTGCAGCAAGGCAGCTGACGGCAGCCTGACGGATGTGCGAATCCTTGTCTTCCAGTGCGAGCTTCTTGGCCACTGCCAGCTTTTTGCGAGTGTTCATGGGCTCGAGGACCTTGAACAGCCACAGGCGGACTACCAAGTCATCATGGGACACCACCAGACGAAGAATTCTGCTGACAGCGTCATCGTTAAGCTCCAGGCAGACCCACATCTGCCGCCTTATTAGCATTCTTGTCGCATGCTCGCGTACCTTCTTATCAGGCTGCTTCTCGGCGGCATCGAGGAGCCAGAGGGCAACATGCATGTTCCTGCACTTGGATGCTGCGTCAATTGCAGCAATGCGTTCTTTTGCGCTGCCTTCAAGTGGCGGCGGATTGAACCCTGTATCAGCGGTCGTCTCAAGCGCGGCGACATAACCAATGACTGATATGAGTAGTAGTAATACAGCCTGTCTCACGAGGATACTGCTCCTGCTCAAAGTTGTTTCCTTCCACGCCGCCTCACACCTATAATAATACAGCAGAACGCAGAGCGAAGGCAAGCTGGAAGGAATAGGACGACTCGCAAACAGAACCTGAGAAAATCTCTTCCCTGGGACGAAGTTCTATCATGCCCTTAACCCAGGACGAATACTGTCTGAACGGCGACCGGGGAGGGGAGGCTAACTCTTCTTGCCCCTCTTTTTTTTCTTCGCCATTCCCACCTTGACTGTGACGGAGAGGCCGCAGCGGTCAATCTTCTTGATGAGCCCGGCGGTGGAGAGCCCGAGCATCTTGGCCGCCTTCGTGCGGTTGCCCTGGGTTTTCTCAAGCACTTTCGCGATAATCTCGCGCTCGACGTTGGCCACGGCCTTGCGCAGGGTGTTTTCGTCAATCCGCTCGAACTTGGGCGCCACGAACTTGTCGGTGGGCCTTGCAGCCTCGATGTGGCTTGAGACGAGGTCCGGCGTCACGCGCTCGCCGCTGCAGAGGGCAATCATGCGGTAGCACTCGTTCTCAAGCTCGCGGACGTTTCCCGGCCAGTCGTGCTCGGTCAGGACATCTATTACCTCGGTGGCAATCTGCTTGGGCGCCGAGCTGGTCTCTTCGCAGATGCGCTGGAAGAAGTGGTCAAGAAGAATAGGAATATCCTCCTTGCGTTCCCGTAGTGGCGGGAGCTCGACCGTGATGGCGTTTATGCGGTAGAACAGGTCTTTTCGGAACTTGCCCTTCTCGACCAACTCTGACAGGTTCTTGTTGGACGCGGAGAGCACACGGACATCCACGCTTATTGTTGAGCTTGCGCCAACCTTCCTTATTACGCCATCCTGGAGTACGCGCAGGAGCTTCATCTGCATTTCAACAGGCATGTTCGATATTTCGTCGAGGAAGAGGGTCCCGCCGTCGGCGAGCTCGAAGAGCCCCTTCTTTGGCCGGTTCGCGCCGGTAAATGCCCCTTCGACGTACCCAAAAAGCTCGGATTCAAGCAGTGGGCGTGGTATTGCGGCGCAATTCTCGGCCACGAATTTCTTCAGTCGGCGCAATGAGTTGAAGTGTATGGCGCGAGCGACAAGCTCCTTGCCGGTGCCGGATTCTCCCTGTATCAGCACAGGCACGTTTGCCTCAATAACGTGGTCGAGGTAGCGCAGGAGCTCGCGTATCTTCGGGCTGTCGCCGACAATTGCCGAGTAGTCGTACTTGAACCCTTCGCGGCTCGGGGGCAGTGTCACGTCGGCCTGTGCGGCGCGCTTGACCGAAGCCTCATCCTGGATTATCAGCCTTGACTTGCTGTTGAGCTTCTGCTGGAGCGTCTCAAGGCGGTCGAGTGCCTCCTTCAGGTCAGCCTTGGACCTGTTGAACACCCTGAGCAGGCGGGCATTCTCCCGCTTGAGAATTCTGTATGCTGTCGGGTAGAAATCCATACAGTGAGCCTCCGCTCACAAGACACAGCGCCCTCTGCTAAATGAGACGCCATCCGGTTTTCGCCTGCTGCAAAAAACAGCCCGAAACCTGACAGTTTCTTTACAAATCATAGACTTGTGGCGCGTGGATTGCAAGCACAAATCCCCCTCACCCGCAAATGTTTACCCGCATCGCCCGCAACGCGGGATGAAAATTCCAAAGTTGCCCGCGCTGTTTACAAGGCGCAACAGAACCGGCCCGCTTTCAAGCGAAAACAGGTTCGCACACCAAAATAGCAACTGCGGCGCGGGTCTTGTCGGCACAGATGCCATGAAAAGCTTACAGTGGCATCGATGCTCAGTAGAGCGGCAGGTGTTTTGTCCGGTCTTTCTTCCGTTTGGCTTTCGGTGCCTTCTTGAATGTCACATTAGCGTGTTTTGAGGGCGGGCATTTGATGCCTTTTCCACGCAGAAGTTCCTTAATGGTGATAAGCTGCAATCGTGGATACTTCTTGTTCCAGCCTGGCGAATGATAAAATTCTGCTTCCGTCGCTTCTTCTTTCATCGCTTTTGTCGGTTGGTGAAAGGAAATCAGCACACCTATTGCCGCGTTTTCTCGTTCGATGACTCCCCGCAAGTCACGGACGTACTCGAGCTTGAGTTTTCCCGCCTTTACTGAGAAGATAATCTGCTTCGTCTGTGCATCTTTTGGTTCGTCGTGAAAGTAAAGCCGGCCGTCAATACCCCTATCAGCCCCCTTCTTCTGCTCCACGGGCCGCGCACCCACTAGACCTAACGCCCACCACTGGAACTGATACGGATCTTGCCTGGCAAGCGCCTCAGCGTCTGGAACTGAAACTGGTTCACCGACAACCTGATAGTCAGCCTTACCCTCATAAGCCGATTCAAGCCTGTGCTTGATAAGCGCGATTGCCAGGTAGGTTATGTCAATCCCAATCCAACTGCGGTTCAATCGCTGCGCCACAGATACCGTCGTCCCACAACCACAAAATGGGTCCAAAACCGTATCACCTTCGTTGCTGCTCAGTGAAATGATTCTTTCCAAAAGTGCTTCTGGCTTCTGGGTTGGATAGCCGAGTCTTTCCTTGGCCTGTGGGTTGATGGGTGGGATGTCTACCCAGTTGTCTTGTAGGGGTACACCAGGCATTTCGTCAAGGTAGCGGATATATTCGGCCGTACCGCTCTTTGTATAGTGAATACGGCCTTCTTTGTCAAGCTTGGTCATTGTCTCCCTGGGGCACCGCCATACCTTCTTCACCCCATTCCATTCGTACTCATACCCACCACCTTTTAGCCCCCCGGCAGTAAGATTGTCAGTTCTATACCTTCGCCCGGATTCGTCCACGTACCGATAATGTGACTCAATGTACGACTGGTCATATAGCTGATATTGCTTGTTCCAAGTGAACTCGGCAGTTTTGGTGTAGAGCAGCAGGATATCATGCGTTTTGCCACAGGTCCCGGAATCGCTGTGAGCACTCGTACGCTTCCAGACAATTTCGTTTCTGAAGTTTACCGGGCCGAATACCGCGTCCAGAAGTACTTTTAGATAGTGGCTTGCTGTTGGGTCACAATGCAAATAGATTGAGCCGGTAGGCTTAAGAACTCGCCTTAACTCAACCAACCGCGGGGCCATCATGGACAAGTAGGCCAGCATGTCACTGGGACCCAGAAATGTTCTGAATCCCTGCAGCGTCTGCGATACTTTTTGTGGTCCGTGTTCCACCATCTCTGCGTACGCTTCGAGGGCAGCCTCATCCCAAATCCATGTGTCTTCAAAAGCTTTGATTTGCGACTTCGAGTTGGAGCCGTTTTTCTCAGCAAAGAGAACATTGTAGTCCTGCTCGCTCTTGAAAGGCGGGTCAAGATAGATTAAGTCCACGCTTTCCTTCTCTATGTACCGCCGAAGGATATCAAGATTGTCACCGTAGTAGAGCACATTGCCTGACATGGTTACCACCTTATTATCGTGTTGTGGATTGTCGCACTATGTTGCCGAGCTTTTCGTAGCAATCTTCTATGAAGTTGACCTCCTCCTCCGCAAGTTCTCTCTTGACGTGTGCGACGATGTTTCTCAATTCCCCAACCTTAATGAGCCACTCCGTGACTTTCTCTTTAGAAACAGAAGATTCTTCTTTCGACTGAAAGTAAGGCCTAAAATGCTTCCAGTTTTTCTTGTTTATTATTATGGTTCTGTAGTCCACGAAGTTGGCATAGACGATAAGCTCATATCGCTCCTTGTCTGACTCTCTGTTTTTGGCGCACTTGAGACGTACATTCTCAGGAACGCCCTGCAACCACCATTTTGTCTCATCAGCCCCGTATAGCTCCACCAACTTGGCTTTGGTGAATTCTCTGAGCAGCTTATTTATCTGGAACACAAGGGAGCTCTTGTCTCTTGGGAACAACTCTTGAGGATGGTCGTCGAAAACAGACCCAGCAGGAGCCTTTTTCTTCTCGAACAACTTCATTTGAGGGTCTAAATCCCAAAACTCTTCTTGTCCTATCGAGTTTCTCCTTTTCCTCATTGGAGAATATCTCCCTCAGAAGGGTTGTTTCTAATACTCGACTGCCAAATGCTACCAAAAAGTACCGACAATTTCAACCGTTTCATGCACAATGGCCAGAATCGGTTGCTTTTCTCCGTGTCTCCGTAGTGAGAAACAATCCTCCGTAATGATGGCTAACAAATTCGACTTTTTTCGCAGATTTCCCAGAGTTCTGTTGACCTTAGTTAAGTTCATGCGTCTAATATATGGGGAAGGGCCAAAGCTCAGATTCCAAACGTTTGGATTTTGGACTTTGAAATTCGACACAAGTCATTGTGAGACAAGCGGTTACACACATCCACCACATCTGTATCAACGCAACCTGCTTACGTAGCAATAGGTTGCGGCAATTCTTGCCTCAGGGAGTCTACGCAAATGTTACAGAAGGCCCTCCACAGATCTGTAAATTGAACTGGGAAAAGCGCTCTTTGAAAATCTGCAAATTTCAGGTTGCGGGTCTGGGGGCTATTCGGACCTGAGCGCGGCAATGGGCTCCAGGGCTGCCGCCTTCACCGCGGGATAGAGCCCTGCCAGAAGCCCGACGAGCGCGCTGAAAAGCAGGATGCCGCCGAAGAGCCACCACGGGTAGGCGAAAAGCACCAGGCCTTCCCATCCTTTCGCAAACGTCTGACATGCGAGGAAGTTGCCTGCAGTGCCGATGAAGTACGCAGCGCCCAGGCCGAGGGCACCTCCGAACAGGCCCATGGCGATAGCTTCAAGAGCGAACATTGTGCGTATGCTGGAGTTGGTCATACCCAGCGCCTTCATAAGGCCGATTTCGCGCCGCCTTTCGTAAGTGGCCATAAGCAGGGTGTTGGCTATTCCAAGTCCCGCAACCACAAGGGCGATGACCCCGAACACCGACAGCCCCGTCTGCACGACAAAGAAGAGATTGTCAAGAAACCCAATGCGTTCCTGCATTGTCACCGGTGTAAGGTCCAGGTCCTCCACGGCCTGCTGCACCTTGGGCACGTTGTCACTTGAGTCCACGCTCACGTTTGCGATAAGCCCGAACTTTGCCTCGGTATGGAGTTGCGGGTCATCAAGAAAGTACCGGGCTATTTTGAGTGCAAGCTCCTCGTTGACGTAGGCTGCCATGGAAAAAAGCGTTTTCTTGGCAACACCCACAACCCTGGCCTCGAAGATTTTCTCGCTCTTCTTCGGCCAGAGCGCACTCAGAATTCTCTTGCTCTGTGTCAGTGGGAAGCGGTTGACGCTGAACCTGACCTTTCTGCCTATGACCTGCGAAGGGTCTTCTATCCCGAATGCTTCAAGGTAATGGTAGGCAAGCACCACTTCATGCCCTTCGCCTGCCCTGAAGGCGCGCCCGGAAGCTATTTCCATCAGGAAGCCCTCGCCCTCCGGAACCACAACGACCTCGAACTTCCTCTCGTCACCGTCAAGCTGTATGTAGTTGGTGAAGACGAACATCGCCGGGCGCACACTCTCGACGTGCGGAATTGCGCGCAGTGCGGCTACCTCCTCGGGGCTCAGATAGCGCAGGTTGAAGGCTCCGGGGTTGAACCCGCTCTCCTCTATCTGCCTGGGCTTGCGGCCCAGCCGCTGGAGAGTGTCTGAGAGAATCCTCTTTATTGGCAGGTCCTGTGCCCCGAGCACCTGGATTACCTTGGGGTCGGCAAGCGAGGCAATCTGCAGGTTGATAAACGACTTGAGCCCCGAGCCCAGCGCTACTATCAGCGCCACGGTCAGCGCGCCTATCGCAATTCCGAGCACGGTAAGCGCGGTGCGAAGCTTGCGCCGCACCAGATTCCGCAGAACTTCCGCGTACATGTCGCGCATTCTCACTGGGGCGCCTCCTGGACGATGCGCCCATCGCGCAGGGGGACTCTGAGGTCCGCCTTTTCGGCTATACGCCGGTCGTGTGTCGCGACAATCACAGTCACATTGCGTGTCCGGTTGAGCCGGCCGATGAGGCTGATTATCTCTTCGCCGCTCTTGGTGTCGAGGTTGCCCGTGGGTTCGTCCGCGAGCAGGATTCGAGGCTCGGTCGCTACCGCCCTTGCGATAGCCACGCGCTGGCGCTCACCGCCGGAGAGCTCGCCCGGCTTGTGCGAGAGCCTGTCGGAAAGCGCGACAGCTTCCAGCGCGCTTGTCGCGCGGCGGCGCCGCTGGGCTTTCGGCAGGCCCATGATTGTAAGAGGCAGCTCGACGTTCTCGAGCGCGGTCCGGTTGTCCTGCAGGTGGAAGTCCTGGAACACGAACCCAATCTTGCGGTTGCGGTAGTGCGCCTTGGCCTGGCTGCTCAGGCTGCCTATGTCCTGCGAGTCCACAAAGACGTGGCCCGAGGTGGGCGAGTCAAGCCCGCCAATCATGTTGAGCAGCGTCGACTTCCCGCTCCCCGAAGGGCCCACAAGCGCGACAAACTGCCCCTCATCTATGTCGAGCGATATCTCATCAATGGCCCGCACAGTCTCCTGAGCCATCCTGAAGTGTCTTGAGAGTTTCTCAAGCTTCACTATCTGTGCCACTGCGGTCTTCTCCCGTCGAGCTGTCAGTTTCCCCCGGTGCCGGCGAAGGTGTCGCGGCACTTTCTTTTTCCTTTTTGAATGCCGCCTTCCACCTGGTGAAGAGGGGCAGGAAAATATAGTAAGAAGGTATGGCGCATACGACGCCGACAATCGCGCCTCCCAGGAACATGGGGCCTGCAAGGTCTACAGTCATTGAGCTGAGGTTGCCCAGGAACTCGAAGAACATGCTGAACATCCCGGTTGACTCCAGCTCGACAATTTCTGCTATCTTCTCCTTGCCTATCATCGGCGTCCGCAGGATTATCGAGCCCATCACGTAGTTCAGCCAGTAGATCGGCACGACGGTCAGAGGGTTGGAAATCCATGCCATCGTAACGCCGGCAAGGCGGTTGCTGCGGAAGATGGTGCACAGGACTGCAATCGTAATCATCTGGATTCCGACCGTCGGCGTCATTGCGATAAACACGCCGATTGCGATACCCCTGGCAATCTCCTTTGGAGTATCGTCGAGTTCGAGAAGCCTGACTATGAACTTCCTGTAAAACCATCCTGCCAATTCGCTCTCTCCATTACCGCAAGACCTTACATGATACCAGAGAGCACTGAATAGTCAAGCTGCAGGCATGTTCGTTTTCAGGAAGAGCGAATGGGGGAAAGTGCAGTTCACGCTTTACTTGTTCTGGAAAAGAAAATGGGCGCAACCGCCCCGTCTCGCTTCATTGCTTACGCGGGCGAATGCGCCCAGTCCCGCCAACACAATATTACCCCACATCTATAAGAACGTCAAGTAATAGTAATGTAAAAAAAC
>DAOVDS010000409.1 GCA_030669415.1 bacterium | reverse complement strand
CAGGCTCGCTCCTGTTGAACATGCCGTCTGCTCGGCGCTGATGCAGGACGAAGCACAGTCTGTTATTGCCAGCAACATGGGTGCCACACGCTATAAAGTGGAACAACTCATCGAATGCATCCGCGAGCAATTTCAAGAACTCGACCTGGATGACTACTTGTAGGCACAAGTCATGCCGGAAAAAATGGAAGATTTCTCAGAAATGACTGGATTTCCCGGCCCGGTAATGGAACCTGTCCAACCCCTTGGAGGGGACGGGCGTCCGCTGTCACTCGCCTGGATTTCAGACGAGTTGCTGGCCAGGACGCAAAAGGTCTGGTCGAGGGCTTATGGCCGCCCGGTAAGTGAGGAGGAGGCTGTGGAGATTCTGAGGAACGTGAAACAACTGGCCGAAGTGCTTCTGGAGGCCAAGAGGGGAGGTGGTAAGAGATGAACGTTGTAGCATGGGCGAGAGTGTCTTCCCGCGAACAGCGCGAAGGCTACTCCATTGATGCTCAGTTGCGCGCCATGCGAGACAAGGCGGCAAAGAACGGATGGACTATCGTCCGCGAGTTTGATGTCGCCGAGTCCGCCAGGCGCGGTGCGGAGCGGGTCGCGTTCAACAGGATGTTCAAGTGGGTGAAGGACAATGCGAAGAAGAAAAAGATTGACGCCATCCTGAGCCACAAGCTGGACCGCGTCTGCCGCAACATGCGCGACGCGGTGCGGCTGCAGGAATTGGAAGATGTCTGTGGTGTTCAGTTGAGCTTCGTGGACAACGAGTTCGGCCCCGGCGCCGCCGGCGCGCTCTCCTTCAACGTCATGGCGGCCGTGGCGCAGTATTATTCGGACAACCTCCGCGCCGAAGTTCTCAAAGGTATGGACGAGAAGGTGCGCCAGGGCTGGCCGACCGGCCTCGCTCCCTACGGCTATATAAACGTGCCCGACCGCGACGAGCCTGTCAAGCCGCATCCTGAAAAGTCGAAGACGGTAATTCGCATCTTCGAGTTGTACGCCACCGGCAGGCACACGTTCAAGAGCCTTACTGACAAGCTTGCGCAAGAAGGTCATATCTACCGCAACAGCATGCCTCGCTTCCACCGTACTGCGCTCTCCTACATCCTGAACAACCGGTTCTACATCGGCGAACTCAAGCGCAATGGCAGTATCTACCAGGGCAAGTACAAGTGCCTCATCGACAGGCAAGTCTTCGATATCTGCCAGGACATTCTGAATGGTAGAAACCGCCGGACGGGTCATCCAAACCTTCAATTCTCTGGCGGGCTCATTCGCTGTAACCACTGCGGTTTTGCAATGACGGGAGAGCGTATCAGACGCAAGCTCAGCGGCGGGGGCGTTCACAAGCATGTCTATTACCGCTGTGCGAATAATCATCCGGACGACGAGCACCCTGTGATTCGCTGGCGCGAGGACGACTTGGAGAAGGCCATAGTAAACGAATTGGCGTCCTTCAAGATGCCTTCCGAAGAAATCGCGGAGTGGTTTCGAATCTCGGTACAAGCGGCGTTCACCAACGTCGAGGAGGTCAAGCGGCGTCAGAAACAGGCGATGGCCAAGCGCAAGACCGAACTGGCCAACATGCAGGACAGGCTGCTCAACGGATATCTCGCGGGCGCGATTGATGAGGCAGCATTCCAGGCCAAGTCGATGGAACTGAAATGCGAGGCAGAGGAAGTAGAAAACCGGCTGGCGGAAGTATTAAACTTCGACCCGGCCTGCGCGGAATTGGCACTGTCGGTCTTTGATTTCAGCCAGAACCTGCCGGAAATCTGGCGCGGTTCAAACTCGGCCGTCAGGCGCGACATCCTGGAATGCGTCAGTTTGAACCGCCATGTGAGCGACGTAAGTCTTTACCTGGTAAAGAGAAAGCCGTTCGATTTTCTCGCCGAACAGCCGTTTTTGAAGAATACTCGGGGCGACCCGAGACGTCGAAAAGGACGAGTTTTACCAGCCGCCCAAATCGAGATTGACCTGCCAAAATGGCGCACTGCATGCTAACGACAATACCTTCATAATTCAAGCCCAATTTGCTGCCATCTTAAAGGTATTTCTCCAAGTGTCGCGCCGGTGCCGGACTGAGCGGGCCATCACCAAGAATTTTTCCTTGACAAGACACCATAGCTGGGTCATCATCTTTGCCCTCGTACGGGTTGGTGACAACTTTGACGCCTCACTCGGATGCAACTCGGCGGGGCTGGCGCGTTGATTGAGCAGTTCTGGCGTAGAGAGGGGTATCTCAATGAGCATACGCCTTGTGCGCGTTGTCCTTTTTGTCCTCATAGCGGCCTGCATTATTCTGGCTGTGTGCCTTGTTGTTGTACTTCAGGGCGGGTCTTCAGAGGCGAGCAGCACCTACCGGATAGATCGAGTCAGAGTAACGCCCCGGGACGCATCCAATCCCGCGGAGTGCTCTTCGGAGCACTACAAGACGAGAGTGAAGATAGGCAGTCCTGTTTCCAGGCCTGCCCAGCAAGCAGAGAAGAAAGAGGAAGAAAACCGGTAGTTTTTGTTAGGAGGTAGAACAGTGAGAAAGGCGTTGAT
>DAOVDS010000291.1 GCA_030669415.1 bacterium | reverse complement strand
TGGCGAACTGAACGGGATTTGGCGGGAACTTGGTGACCTGCCCGCTGGTGCAATCGTGACGGAAGAAGCACTTGCGCAGATGTTTGACCGGCACCATGTATCAATCAAGAGGGCAGTACAGCGCGGGGAGCTCCCGCCCCCCACCCGGCTGCTCGGCAACCCGGTATGGACTGCGGGGAGAATCCTGGAGCACATTGAGCGACGGCTTGAGGCCGCGAAAAAGGAAGCTGACAGACTTTCTCGCAAGATTTCTGACCTTTCCACTTGACATATAATGTATTGCATTTATTATTGGCATATGGGCGTGAAGAAACGCAGACGGGGCAGACCGGAAATGAAGCCGAGTGAGAGGAAAAGTAAGGTCACCTCTCTGCGAATCAGGGAGGCGGACCTCATGAAGCTCCGGCAGGAAGCCAAGGATGTAGGGCTTTCGGTAGCCGAGTATCTCTTAAAGTGCTGGCGTGCCAGCAAGAAAGGAGGGTAGCATGGCGGGAGTGCGCAAGAAACCGCTCTCCGGTGGGAAGTACCAGGGCTGGTTCCTGGACTTCAGGGGCAAGCGCAAGTTTTTCTCCGGCACCCACAGCCGAAGAGAGACACTGCAACTTGCCCGTCACATGGAGGACGAGCAGACGCAGATTCGGCTCGGCTGCAGGCCACAGCCGAACTCTGCGGCAAAACATGGGACGCGGTTGTGGACTGAAGTGCTGGAGGAGTACCTTGCATGGGGCAAGGCTCAGGGCGGGCGCAATGGACGACCCTGGAGCGAGAAGTACGCGGCTAGGACCAAGCAGCGTCTTGCGTGGTGGCAGAAGCGGCTTGAGCTTGAAGTGCTGGCTGACCTTGGCGGGATACTGCCCAAGGTGGAGAAGAACCTGCGGGATGTGATTGGCAAAGGCAGGACGGGTAAGACTGTCAACGAGCACGGCGCCATGCTCAGCACGTTCTGCAATTGGGCAGTCAAGCGCGGGTATCTGCTGGAAAACCCGCTGAAAAACCTTGTTGCCTTCAAGTCAACCGCGCGATTTGTAAGGCGAGCACTTACCATTGACGAAATCCAGCGGTTATTGGAAGTTGCACCACCAGAGCGGCAATTGCTCTATGAAGTTGCTCTGACTACGGGCCTGCGTGCAGGAGAGCTCCGGTCGCTAACGGTTGATGACCTCGACCTGCAGCACTGTGGACTCCTACTCGGGGCAGAATGGACAAAGAACCGCAAACCGGGGTTTCAGCCCCTGCCCTCTGCCCTTCTGGAGCGTCTCGGGGCCTTTGTGAAGGCAGGAACTGCTTCACTGCTGTATGAAACACGCAGTAAGGAAGTCCCGGAGAATCCTCTGCTGTTCGTGCCGCTGCACACGTACCGGATTCTGGACAAGGACTTGGAAACAGCGGGTATCAAGAAGTACGCGCTCGGCGGTAAGATTGACTTCCACAGCCTGAGAACGACCTTTGTTACGCTCACGATTGAGGCCGGTGCGAATGTCAAGGAGGCTCAGACTCTGGCACGGCACAGTACGCCGAATCTGACAATGAACGTGTATGCGAGGACGCGAGAGCCACGTCTCGCGGGCCTTAGCGAAGGAATCCGTGCACTATACGTGCACAACCGAGAATCACGAAAAAGCCCCTCAACCACAACTCCTTACAGGGAAGCCGCTTACGGCGGCTAATCACTGGTCGGGGTGGCCGGATTTGAACCCCAAGCCTGCCAACTTTCAAAATGGCGTTCATCGCCCTGTAAACCGCACCACGTATAAGATTCCCGCCGATGGCGAAGTTGGGCGAAAGGCAACCGATGGTGCCGAAAACAGCGATTTTTTTGCCATCCAGGCAGCGAAAATAGCCCTTGCATGGCCTATGCTGGATGCTAAAACTCGGCGAGCTATTCTTGTGCTGGCCGGGCTTGAATAGTCGGGCCGACTGGATTTGAACCAGCGACTTCTGCGACCCAAACGCAGCGCTCTTGCCAAACTGAGCTACGGCCCGCCTATCACATAGTAACCACCATCCCCAGGAATGTCAAGTGAGCGATTCTGATGCTTGCGGCGGGGGCATCCGAAACATAAGTTGGGTTCGTTCCCACGATGCGGGCTGCTTGTGTGGCTGCATGTACTGGAGTTTCAGATAGCCTTTTATATTTTTTGGAAAGGCTGTTCTTTTTCTGTCCTCTACCATGTCTTGTACCGGCTTGCCGTAATTGCTCCTTCGCCAGCTTGCCCAACTCCTCTTCGACGGAGAGGGCGACAACGGCTTTTTGTGAGGAGTTCAGATGGCGGCGATGTAGGTTTTGGCTGACGATGAATTTGATGAGCTCGTTGCCCTCGCCTGTCCCCGGCACGCTGTCAAGTTCCACTTGAAACACAACCGCGAATCCAGCCGTTTTGAGGGAAAACCCCGCACATCCCCTCTAACCCGCTTTAGAGGCGCTCACAATCGCCGTCTAAGGCCATCCGATTAGGTCAGTGGAGTAGATACACCCCCAGGAGCGCCAGAACTGGCGTCTACGGGCCTGCAAGGGCGATGGTGGCGGTATTAGACAAGTTGCAGGGTCATTCGCTCACGGCAAGCCATTCAACCTTATCGCCTGCAGTAGAACCACTTATTTGTATCGTTTGAACATTGCTAATGTCCAGGCGCAACGGGGGAGAGGCCGCCAGTTTTAAGGTGCCGACATAAACGCTGCCGGTATTAGCGGTGGCCGCTTGCAGTAAAACGTATGTGCAGGGCACGCTCACAGCGGAGAGCGCCTGCGGGGACGGCGAATCATCAATCTCCAGCACATCTGATTTGAGTGAAGTGGGAACGCCGCCTATCGAATGGACATCGAGGCCGGTTCGCTTTCCCGCTTCAAAAAAAGTGATGGGCTTCTCACCCGAAACGCCATCTGGGTCTTTTCCGAAAACTTCTCCCATCATAATACTACCTCCAAAATAACGTGTGGTGCGGCGGGCTGGGCGGGAGTTGGACTACAAAGCTTAAAAACCCCCACCCTTGACAATGCAGGAGCACACTGCGCCGCCGCCGAAGTCTTGGCGGGAAGAAAGACCGTCAAGACCCCACTATTCTTTATCGCAATAAAGGGTCACTGCCGCCTTGTCGTTTCAGTTCAGTCACGCTCTTTGACAACGCTTTCACTTCGTCATCCAGCCCCCACACAGACTGTTGAAGTTGCTCCCGGTTGCGAAGTGTGAGCGGTTCGTCAAGCACCTGCTCACGCCGTGCTGTTGCGGTTTCAAGCTGCGTTGCCAACTTCGCCACCTTGTCCTGGTGCTCCCGATAGCGCCGAGCATCACCCGCAACATCCCCCGCAGATTTACCGAGCGCCTCAGCGATTTGGAACAGCCGTGCAGTCTCAGGTGAAACGTCTGCGCCGGAGAAATCGCTGGGAACGACCGCCGGGTCGAACTGACGCACCTTGTTGAAATACTCTGCCTTCAATTTGTCAAAAGCATCGGAATCCTTGACGTATTGCTCCAGACTCACGCCGTACCGCGACATCCATTCATCATCATACGGCTCAGGGCCGTTCCACAATATCTGTCGGTATTCCGCCCGTGCTCGTTCGGCCCTTGCTTCCGGCATGTCCGCCTTGATTTCCTCAAGCAACTGCACCTCTGCCGCCTTGCACTGCGCCGGTGTCAGTTCCTCTGGCGGGGCCGGTGCCGGGCGTTTTGTGTAATGCACAACCATCCTATTTGCCCTCCTCAACCAGGCCCGCAGCAAGTGCCTTGGACGCGGCGAATTCTTGTGTGGTGAGGCCCAGTTTCTTAGCGAAAAGTTGCTCCTCTTCTGATAGCGTGACTTGCACGCGGCCAGCTTTCAGTTCTACGCTATCGTCAACCTCGACGGCTTGCGCTCGTTTGGCCTTCAAATAATCCTCTGGCCGCACATTCCATCTGCGACAAAGCGCCTTTTCGACGCCGGTCAATTCGTCATTCGACATTCTACTACCTCCAAAAAGATACATTTGTGCTATTCCAAGTTAAAGACACGTTCCTGTCGTTAATTCTCTTTGCCCAAAACTTCCTCTCCACAAATCACGTCTGAATCCCTTAGAATGTTCCCACGTGGGACACTCGCCGGGTCTTCAAGGAATTTCCGGCTGCGCTTTTCATACCACGTCTTCAGTATCGCGCCTGCATCCTGAATCAGTTTCTCCTTAGTCAAGCGGCCGGTCAAAATCTCAATTGCAAGCTCCGCAACTTCGGCACTAATCTCGCCGCGTTTGGCCGCCTGTCCGATGTGTAGCAGCGCCTCTTTCAACACCATCATTTCTCTCCTTCCCGCAGCACTTTCAGTTCTGCCAGCAACTGCGCCCTGATAGTCTCGACATTCTCATTCGGGAGCACGGGGCCGCCGACTATGGCGTGTGCTGAGAGCTTAGGCCAAATCCTGTCGAGAATCGCAATCGCAATTCTCGCATCTGTGTACGCCTTTTCAATTATGCTGTGGAGCAGATTCTTGTTTTTCTTCTCCTGGACTCGCCTAATCGCGTCCCAGAGCACACTCACAGCGGGGTACGCGGCACTTCCGGCCGGGTTTCCAGACTGGCCAGGGAGCCAATGTCCATGCTCGTCACGCCGCACAGGTGTCTTTTTGGTTTTCTGGAAGCGTCCTGCATTTCGACGTGCACAAGCAGTTTTCTTGATTTTCGTCTTCATCGTATTTTCCTTAAATTCCCGCGAACACATCGCCGCAAAGTGCCTTTACAATCGCCAGGGACATCCCGAATTTTCGACTTAGGAAAATGAACGAGGCACCATAGTTTAACCTATCGCGGCGGATTTCTCTCAGGTCGTCAATGGTGATGTTGCCGTGGTCGAGATGCCATTTTATCTCACGCAGAATCGCCTTAGTCGGCCTTTTCATTTTTCGTCACCTCCAAGAACCAGTACGGATGTGTGGCCATGTACTGCTTGGCGTAAGACTCGATGACGTGCGTCAACTCTTCCCGCATCCCACGTCCCTCTAACGCGGCGAGGCGCTTGAGGGAGAGGCGGGTAGTCACGTCACAAACAACCATCGTCTTTGCGGGCGGGTTTTCAATTTTCCGGCGTCCGGGTTTTCCTGAGCCTGCCATCTGCTACTCCTTTCCTTAAAAAGTTCACAAGTTCAAAACCAGACCCCTAATACCTTTTCGTGGGTTTCTGCAACCATCTGTAATGTCCTGAAAAGTCAGATGACCACAGAACATTACAGAACACTATAAAAGACACTGTTCATTCGATATTTGAAGGAAGAGGCATCAGTTTGTGCATAACTGTTTATGGGTAAGCAACTTGGGGCAAAAGGAAAACCTGATTCCT
>DAOVDS010000446.1 GCA_030669415.1 bacterium | reverse complement strand
ATTGCTGCCGCACATACCTTGTATTCCGGTATCTTCGCTGTTACTTAAATGACAAGTATGTTTGCATAGACAGGCAAGTCAAACATTCAAGATATCGAGCAGTTCGAACTGTCTGTCGAGTACGAACCGGCTTTCAAAGCCAAGTGAAACTCAGGAAGCGTAACTACCACATGTGCAAAACGACGCAGCATCTCCTCTGGGTCATCACTGCCGATATCTGTCGGCGCTTGCGTCGTTTTCAGCACGGTGTCATAAACGCCGGTATCGAGGTCACCTTGCAGGAACACATCAAGCAGGAACCGCGTAGCGGATTTGAGCGTCGAGCACCCGTGCTTTTTGGCGACAGCCCACGGATTGAGCTTGTCGGAATATGGCCCCCGAGCCTTGCAGAAGTGCCAGGGCCAGATTGTGGCGCCCCACTAATGTAGCGCTATTGATCCAGTGCCTTCCGCCGGTCCAGCCTTTTACCGTCGGTGGGTGGTAAAGATTCTGACCGAGACCGGCCAAGGTCTTGCCCAAGCTGCGTTGTGTAAACCACCCCTTCCAGAGCTTTTACGATACACAGGACGAACTCTACCGGGCATTTAATCCGTCGGCGATATGCCACTGGGGAAAAGAACAGGTTGGAACGGAGCATCGTCTCAACAAGTTTTAGTATATCGTAGTCTTTTGCGAAGGATTCAACCAGTGGAGTAATCAACATCGCGTCGGGTTCCTCCGTTTCGCAAATCAGCCGGCGGTACAGCTTACAGACCACCGTCCGCGCCGTGGCCGGCTGCTCAAGCACTATCCGTACAACATCATTACCCGTGAAGTTACCTTTTTCACCAAGGATCTCCTTGATATTTCCATCGTGTTCACGAGGGATATAGCGAAGCCGGCCTCTGAGCGCAAACCAGCCGGTAAAGGCCCTGGCAGCCTCCCGAACGTCCTTCTCCGTGTAATGCCCGGGGCTGAGTGTGAAAAATCCCATGAGCGGCCGGACGAAGTTCTCATTCGGCAGCGCTTTGCGGTTTGCATCGCCCCCTAAGCAGATGAGGACGGCTGGGTCACGTGAAATCCCTTGAAGCAACTCCCGGAACGAATTCAGGGCCTGACTGCGAAGAAGCTGGACGTGCCGCAGCATCAGTTGAGGATTTTTGACCCTCAAACTGTTGGTAGCGAAATGGCTGTGCCAGAACAGCGTCATCTTTTCCAGTAACGGATGCGGCGATTGAATAATCCGCCGCAGCCACTATGCCCGCAGGCCGTCGATTGAGCCGGCAGCCGAGGCCTCATACCCGTCATACGCACGGTTGAACACTGCCAAGTCAGCTTGTGGCCACAGCAGCTTGTCAACGGCTCGTTGCGGCCCGTCAGAGAGCACCTGCTGAAGTTGTTCCCAACTGGCGCCGAAAGCTGCGCGTCGGAACAAGTGCCCGGCTTAAGTAAGATTCCAGGGCCGCTGAGCATCCGGTTGGTACGCAGCCCAGGCCCAGCCGGGATCGCTCAGCTTTTCAGCGACTGCCGCGTGAACCCGCTTCGGTTGATTATGGCTCGCCCGTTTATCGATTTGCACAGCCATCACAGATTCCCTTTCGGTATTGCCGTCTAACT
>DAOVDS010000074.1 GCA_030669415.1 bacterium | reverse complement strand
ATCCTCCCGGGACCTCGACGTAGAGGTCGTATATCGGGCGCAGCACGGCGGCGCTGCTGTTGAGCTTGCTCTTTATGCTCAGGAACGTTTCCTCAGTACCGATTATCAGAAGCGCCGAAGTCTCGGCCCGCAGCTCGGTCTCCCTCGGCGCGGCGAGGACCTCCACTTCAAACGGCGCCGAGAGGTAGGTGTAGGTTGAGTGTATCTGATACCCCGCGGGCGCCTTGTCAACTCCCGTGCTCTGGCGCACGCCGCGGCGTCCCGTCACCTGCAGGCGCATCATCCTGCGCGGGGCAAGTACGACACAACCTGTCTCGCGCTCGACCTCACCGCAGCGCGGCACCGGAAGCGAGTATTTAGAGCCATCCTCCGGCGGGAGAAAGACGCCGCTTACCGTCACTGTAAAGCTGCGCCTGACGCCCGACTGCAGGACCACCTCAAGCCGGCGCGGTTCTCCTTGTCGTTCTTCAACCAGGCGCCACAGCCGGATGTCCGGGCACGACACCTTGAAGACTTCCAGGCTCGCCGGGACGGTGAAACTGACCCCGGTGAGCTCGTCGCCACGCACAGTGTAGTCGTAGGTGCCGTCAAAGAGCACGACATCCCTGTCAATGCGATAGAGCAGCCTGGACCCCGCGATGCTGCGCTGCCCGAATCCGGGCTGGAAAGCCTTGTGCGGCTGCCACGACATGCTCACCTTGTCAAGCGGCCCGAGAACGGCCCGCACAAGCCTGACCTTCTCGTTCTGAATCTCACTCTGTCCGCCCAGCGCCGAATGGACCCTGACATCCGTGTCAAGCCCCATCCTCACATCTACCACGCTTGCCGCAACGGGCCGCACCTTGAAGCTCAGGCTGCCGCTGACCTTCTCAGGGTCCCTGCGCAGGGAGAACCCGAGTGAGAGCCGCGCCCTGCGCGGGCCGGAGAGCACCACCGCGTACCCGCCTGCGCGCGAGGCCACGAGAGCCGCCCGCTCGCCGTCAAGCTGTGCGTCCGAGATGGCAAGCCCGTCAAGTCCGAGATCCACCTTGTGCTCGCCCTTGGCAAGCACCGCGATTGCGTAACTGGCCCGGCACTCAACCCTGTCGGCGAGAAGTGTCGCCTCGAAGTAAACGCTGGTTACGCAGGAATCCGCCGGCGGCTTGACCTCGACCTTTCGCTTGATGAGGCCAGCCCTCTCGAGAAGCCTCATGTAGCGCTCCTCCCAGAGCACTATCGAGCCCTTGCCCTTTATTCTCAGCAGGTCCTTGGTGTCGTACGGTATCACCATATCTGTGGGTTTTATGGGTGGGAGCTCTTTCTCATCCCTGCCCTGCGCCCAAACTGGACTTAAAATTACCACGGAGACACAGAGGACACAGAGGAACAAAAATAACAGCAAGAATGGAAAGAGAACTTCTCCGTGCTCTCCGCGCCTCTGTGGTGAAGGAATTATCACCTTCGGATAGTGGTCGCGAATAGCCCCGAACAGGTTGCGTACCTGGTAGTAAACAATCCCCAGAAGCAGGCCCAGCAGCACCGCGTTGCAGTATGCGTAGTGCTCGCTGCCGAGAATCGCTGGCAGCGAGCCGAAGATTATGACCAGCAGCGCCCCGCAGAGCACCTTATAGCGCAGGTCCTTGCGCTCAAGAGCCATGAAGATTATCATGGTTGCGAAAGTGAGGATGAAGCATATCGTGTAGACTGCGCCCCTGCTGACGTAGTCCACCGTGACAGGCCCACCGGGCGAGAGCGCGGACCACGGTGCCATCTCGCCCGACCAGCGCAGGTCTATAGCCATTGAGAGTATGCCCTTCTTGGTAACTCCCCTGCGAAGGCCTACCTGCACTAACTTGCCGTTTGCGTAGAGAATCGAGTCAATCTCGCCGTCGGGCACTTCCATTACACCCTTGGCAGTCGCGAGCCGGAACGCGCCCTTGCCGCGGCCCACGAGATTGCCCCTCAACTGGCCACCGTTCTGGAGGATTACGATGTCCTCGCCGTTGCCCGCGGCCTGCCCGCCTGTCGCCTCGGGTTCCTTTCCGGGGCGGGCCTGCGGTCCCGTGGCCTCGGCTTGTTTCTCCGCATCGGCGTCCAGTTTCCTGCCCTCGAAGTAACTATGCCTCGTGCGCCTGACGGGCATGTCAGCAGGCGTTGTCGTAACTGGCGAGGGCGGTGCCGCCTCCGGTTCCGCAGGCTCCTCACACGGCTCCGATTCGGCGGATTCGGAGCCAGCAGTATAGCGCCCAATGCTTGTTTCGTCATACATGGGCTTTTCTGATGCCATCCTGCTAGCGCCAGTCATAAACACTGTCGCCAGGAATCCGAACAGCATAAGAAGGATAATCGCTATCCCGGCGTAGCGCAGTGCCGAGCCGGAGACCTTGATTTTCGGCATCTGTTTCAGGCCCAGGCCGAGGATGTAGAGGCCCAGAACCACTGCCGCGAATATGAGCGCCGGGTAGAACAGGCTGTCAAACACTGTCTCGCCGACACCTTCTTCGAGGTCAAAGGATACGGCCCCCGCGTGGCCGCTGTAGCGGTACCCTTCAGGCAGGAAAGTGCGCCAGGCCATCTGGATGACGGGCCGCCCCGCAGTCATCCTGGGCAGGTCCAGAGAGAGCCTGCCGAGCACGCCCATGGCTTCGTGCGCACGCTGATAAACCACCTTGATGTAGTAGTCGTTGCCAGGCCCGGGCGCGGCGGTCAGCGGCACGAGAATCTCGTCACCGCGCGTCAGGGGTTTGACAGGCAGCATGGCGTCCGGCTTGCGGCCAAGAAGCGCGGACCACAGCTTCGCGCCCTCGGGTAGCCTGAGTGAGAAAAACTGCTCGCCGACGCTTCTCACGTGATAGATTCCTTCCGTGCGCTCGCGGCCGTCAACAGTCATGAGTGTATTGTACGTCAGCGCAGGCACAACGCAGGTGATGACCTCCTGCAGCTCGTGCTTCTTCACATCAAGGGTGAGCGAGTGGTCCGGGCGGGAGTACCTGAAGGCGTGCACGAAAATCCCGGTGCCGGTCTCGAACCGGACCCGCCCGAGGTTGGGCACCTCGCTTATGTAGACCTCCTCCAAATCGCGGGCGGCGGCCCCGATTTCAATCCCTTCGCCCGCTTCAACCGCGACGTAGCCATCCTGCCTGTATGCGCCTTCAATCTCAATGTTCGGCGCCAGGAGCTTCTGCGACTCCCCTTCAATCTGCCTGTCAAACGCCACGAGAAGCTGATAGCTGCCCTGTATCTCCTTTTGCAGCGTAATCTTCCAGAGGTCCCGCGCTTCCTCCTCCACGAGGGTGCGTTCCTTTATCAGCGCCCCCGTAAACTGCACCAGCTTGCCGGTACCCTTGGGCAGGGCGACCCGGAAGCTCTCAAGCGGGCTCTCGAGGATGTTCAGCGAAACAAGCGAGCGGCAGCCAAGCACCCGGTCGCTGATACTCAGCGCAGTTGTGACACTCGCCACGAGCCGCGGAGCCTTCTTGGTGGCCACAATCCGGGCTTTGTAGTCCTGGTCAAGTACCCGGTAGGCCAGCGCGGCGCTTTTGAGACCCGTCCGGGCGGCGGCGACATCCATGTCTCTGAGCGACTTCAAATCGGTCGCCGCGAGCGCAAGATAACTTGCCCCGCCAAGCGTTATTGTCCCATCTCTGAGCTTTGTGCCCGGCATCTCCAGACGCGGCAGGTCAAATGAAAGGGTTTCCCATTTCTCGCCTCCCGTCTCACCCGGCACAAGCCTCGCCTGTATGTTGACGGCCAGGTCGCCACCAGCCCCCGCTCCGAGCGGCGAGGTTATCGCAATCACGCTGCGGCCATTCTCCGTGCCGATGGAGTGGTCGAAACCCGCGCCGCGGAATATCTGAACCTGCAGTATCTCCCATTTCTGCGGCATGCGGATGGGAAAGCGGTACTGGCGCCCGCGCAGCACCTTGAAGAAGCAGTTGGCGCTGAGCATTATGCACTCACGCCGCACATCAATGGCCTGCGTAACGGCCGACACGACCTTCGTCACAACCGGGCTCACATTGAAGATAACCTCGTGTTCGGCGCGGGCGCTCTCAAAACACAGATGTCTGCCGCTACCCCCTCGGATAGAACCTCGGCGCGACTGGACAATCTGGCGCGCATTGCTGACGGAGGCAAACTCGGCCCTGACATCCGACGTGTGCGAGACACGCATCATCCATCCCTGCAGACCGGCCTGCGGCAGCGAAATCAGGGGCAGCGTGCGCTTCTCCTGCCGGGTTTCGCGGTTGAGCACCAAGTTGATAGTAGTCTGCTTGACCGGTTTTCGGAACCGGATTTCGAGCATGGAGAACCCGCCGGCACCAGCCGTCTCATCCCAGTCGAGCATATCGCTCGCGCGCAGGTCGGACACCTGCACATCCGCACCAAGTGAGATTTGAAGCGAGCTCAGCAGCGCCCTGTGCGAATCCACCTTTATCTGCGCCGCCGTCCTGGAACCCGCCAGGTCGAACGTTGTATGCTGGTCGATTTGCGCAGTGATGAAGTGGCGCATCGGCGCGCGCCTTTCCTCGGTGCGGAAAGTGAGCGCCAGGTCGGTTCCCCTGCCCAGGAAGACTTCGGCCGTTGTTATGTCTCTAACCTCGTCGTAACTCTTCTCGGTAGCCGAATCCCCGCTGAGGGCGGCCTTGAGCTCCACCTTCCCCGGGAAGTCGAGTATAACTGAGGTCGCACTGGTTGCGGGCAGGCGTGCGAAGAGCTTCTTCTGCGAAGCTGTCTTGTGCACAGGGATGTAGACCATCATGTGAAGCACGTGGTCTCCCTTTTCAGGCACCAGGATGCGGATGCCGCCGCGCACCGGCTGGATAAGCGCGTCACGCCCGTCGAGCTTCGGGTCCGCAATCGCGGCCCCGCCGAGCTGGACGCTCAGAGTCACCCAGCCTTTCACAAGGGTTGAGAACTCCATGCGCGCGAACATCGCAGCCTGCGTCTCGCCCACCGCGCCGCGGTAGTGCGCGCCGGTAAGAAGCGCCGGCAGCGGGGCGAGCGGTTCCGGCTCCTTAAAGCCTGCCGCAAGCTTTTCAAGCCGCATGTACTCCTCAAACTCAATCACCCTGCCCTGCTTCGCCGGGTCAACGACCCGCATGAATTCCTCGCGGGGGACGTAGATGATTTTTCGCAGTTCCGGCGCCGGGGCGGACCCACCCCTGTCCTGAGCAAGGGCAGGTGCGCACAGAAGGAGAACGACAAATATCGCAGTCAGCAGCTTACGCATCGTCGCCACCTCCTTCCGTCGCCGAAGGCGGCTGCTCTCCTGTCTCCTGCTCTCCCGGTCTCCTGCTCTCCTGCTCTTTAGAAAGTGGAGCAGTAGAGCCGCCATACCCGACCCCTGCGGCCGCAAGCCTCCTTGCCGGCGGCAGTGCGAAGAATCTGACAATCCAGTAGGCGCAGACAAGGACTGCACCCAGGAATACTGTAGCGAGGAATTCCCCTCCCGCACCGGAGGTCAGCGTTCTAAGCACCAGCGAGACGGCGATAACTACGACACCGAGGCGCATCTTGGTGAGGTGGGGAACGTAGGAGGCCGCCGCAAGCATGCCTGCGACAGTTGCGATAAGAACCAGAACATCGAGAGCGAAGAAGAAGTTTCGCTCGAAATACGTGAACCTTATCTTCCCCTCGCCCTCGTGCTTCACGAAGTTGTACACCTCGCTGTCGCCGGAGAATTTGAACTTTATCAGCTTCGGGTCACTGACGAAGAGCTTGCGAACAGTGTCTATCTCCTCCTTGAGGGCCACATCGCCATCGGTGTCCTTGCGCGTTCCGAAGATGAGGGACTTGCCCCATATCCAGACGGACTCACGCTTGAACAGGCGCCTGAGATTCCCTCCAAAACCGGCGTACATGTAGCCTCGGGGCACGTACAGGCTCCACGTGAGCCGCAGGATGGGTATGTCCTCCTCCGGCACCGGCGCCTCGAGAGAGAACGAGCCTGTCAGTCCCATTGACGAGTCTTCGTCAAGGAGTTTCTGCTTGTAGACGACTTCCACCGTCACTTCCTCGCCGCCTTGCGGCTGCTCTCCTGGTCTACTGCTCTCCTGCTCTTTAGAAAGTGGAGCAGTAGAGCTGCGGGCAAAGCCCGCGGAGAGGTTCACGACAAGGTAGTTGGGCCCCTTTGCCGAGGTGGTCCTGCGCGTGTCCTTGCCGTCAATGTAGAGCTTCATAACTTCAGCATTTTCCGGCAGCACGAAGCTTATGAACTGGCGGTTCTTGGACTGGATTCGCCAGAGACACTTGTTGGTGGCGTCGCCGTCGCGGGATATCTCCGTCTCAAGGTGCATCAGGTTTATTATGGTGTCAAGCACGCGGCCGAGCTCCTGCTTCTGCACCGAGAGGGCCAGCTTGTAGGGGTGCAACACATACTTGTAGGCCTCGTAAGGCAGGCGTGAGCGCAGCACCTCGGGGAGTTCCTGAACATCGACAACCTCCAGGCCTTCGGTAGCTTTCGGACTCACCCGGAGTGACTCGGTCTTTTTGATTCCGATAAAACCCGTCTCCTGGAAGACATCCTTCAAGGTAAGCTCCGCTATGGCCAACTCGCGCACTGTTGAGGTGTCGAACTTCGCCTTCATGTCATAGTCAACAGTGAGCGCGTAATCGCCAATCACATTCCCCTGCAGTTGGACAATCCAGGTCGTTGTCTCGCCTTGGGTCTTCTTGGTGACGGAGCTGGTGTTCGGGCCCCTCACCCGCGCATCCTCGCCCGGCGACTTGGGCAGGGTCAGCGAGAAGGCGCGAACAGGCGCGTAGAGCACCTTGTAGCGCACGGTGGAGTGCACCTTCACTATCTCTTCGCGCACCGAGACGAGAGTCTCGACCGTCGCATCTATCCTGGTCTTGCGCGACTCCACCTTGAGCTTCGCACTGACGGGCAGCTTGTGGTAGCGAAACGCCATGGCAAACACGGTGTTGGGCTCTTGTCGCAGACTTCCCTGCGCCGGCGCGAACGCGCTCGCATCCACGGGTATCAGGCCGGATTTCTCCAGAGTCTCCACTTTGAGCTGGCTTGCCAGGTAAACACCGAAGACGCCTGTCTGTTTCTCTGCCTCCACAACCCTGGTGGCGGGAAGGTCAACTGTTCCCTCTTTGTCCCGCTTCTTCTGCAGATAGATTTGCAGCGCCACCCGCCCGACCATCGGTTTCACGAAGTCAAGCTCGAGGACTCTCTTTTTCTCCACCTTCTTTACGCGGTAGTCTTTGACCAGCCTGACAGGCACCTCGATAACCGCATACCCTTCGGGAATCTCGAGCGAGAGCGAAAAGACCGGACGCTTCTTGATATCAACCACAAGGTGTGAAGCGAGGTCGAGGAATTCCTTCGTTATCGTGAAGCGCGTGTAGTTCTCGACCTTTATCTCTGGCTTTACCTCGCCTATCTGCACCTTCACAGTGTAAGGGTGGGCAAGATATCGAAACGCCATCTCAGGCGCCCGGTGGCCTCCGGCCGGCATCTCTCTTGCACTGACCTGGCTCACTCCCTTGCTTTCCGCCAGCTTGGCCCACAGGTAGGCTCCCAGCGTGAGCGAGACAAAACCCGTTTCTCTCGTAGCGCCGGGAACGTTGACGCGAGGCAGCTCGATTATTTGCTTTCCCCCTTTAATATCCCTCTCAAGCGTGAGCTTCAACCTGTAGTTTTTCTTCACCTGCGTGAGCAGGTTGACTGTCAGCAGGCTTGCGCCCTGCTCGTCTTCCTCGACATTCCAGGATTTTATCTGCTTGCCCTCCACGCCAAGAAGCCGCATCCCGGATGGGACATTTACCATGAGCTGGTTGAGCTCCTGAAGAATCTCGTAGTCTATCTCGGAGGTCATGTTCAGAACCCTGTCGCCAACATGGTGCCTGTTCACAACCTTCGCGAAGAACACGCCCGCAAGCGGCAGCGCCTCCCGGGGTTTCGGCTTCCAGCTTACCGAGACGGTCCCCGTGTTCCCGACAAACGCGAGCACCGTCGTGCTCTCCTTGCCCTGCTTGACGGTCGCCACAAGCTTGGGCTGCACATCCACCTCGATGTCGGTCTGGGGTATCTCGACGGAGAGCTCCGAGACGGGTGCCGCCGGACAGCCGAATGCGAACTTCCCGCCGCCGCCCGACTTGTCAAGCGGCACGGCGAAAGAGAACTCAAGCGTGTGCTCACCCTTGCCGCGAAGGACCAGCGTGTAACTCCTGCTCGTCGCCATGAGGAGCGCGCGCCCGCCGTCAAGCTTGACCTCCTGCAGCGCCAGCCGGTTCAGGTTCAGCGGAAGTGATATCCAGTCCTCCGTCAGCACCTCGACACTGAGGACTCCCTTCCCCTTTGCCACATCATTCTTGACTTCCAGCTTGTACGACGCCTTCGTGACCACCGCCGGAACAGGCGGCAGCGGCTTCTTCACCTTCTCGGTCGTCGCCTTCTCCCATATCTTGCGGAACTCCCTGTACGGGATAAAGACCCCCCTGCCCTCCTTCTCGAAGACTTTCGACAGCTCCTTGTACGGCACGTAAATCACGTGCTCGAGCGCGGGGGCCGCCACCTGCGCCTTGGGCGCCTCCTTCGGCTGCTCTTCGGGCTTCTCCTCATCCTGCGCAAACAGGATTCCGGCACTCAAGAGAACCAGGTCGGCCGCCAGCAATATGTTCCGCCACATTCGGTGCTCCTTTCGGCATACGCGTAGAGACTGATTGCAGAGATTTACACTCTACTTAGACTGCTGTCAACCTCGGATAGTTCGTAACTGTCTTGTAACATCAGCAAGAGCCGCTACTATACCACAGGCCCTGTCCGAGCACAACCTTGCAGTAATGATGAAACAGGCACTCATTTACCCCGATAATACCCTTTACCAGTCTTATCAGCAAACTGACGTAGGCTTCGTTCAGACAAACCTCGGCAAAACTTGGAGCCCGGACCAGTGGTTTTGCTTGAAGAAACCTGCCGCCTGAGGGTAGAATATATAGCTCAGTCATGCGTCAAATTGGCGTCAAAGTATTCGAGCCACAACAGTTTTCGGGGGAGTAGCTATGAAAAAGGTCATCGCGCTCTGTCTGGCGGGGGCCATCGTGCTCGCCGCTCTGAGCATGCTCCAGGCGGATGAAAAAAAGTACAAGAGGATGCCCTCCGGCACATTCACCCTCAAAAGCAAGGGCGGCATAGACTTCACCCTGGCGGTCCCCAAGGGCTACCACCCCGGCAAGGGTGCGCCTTTCCTCCTCTGCCTTCACGGTGATGGCAAGTTCAATGGCATAAATGACATCAAGGGTGTTTGGTCAACTATGACGACTGCCGGTGCCGGGGCCGGCTTCATTTGCTGCGCGCCCAAGTCACCGGGCCAGAACTGGGTCGGCCAGACAAGGGCGCTCACCGGCCTGATTGAAGAGCTCGAAGACAAGTACCGCTTCAGAATCCGCGAATACATAGCCGTCGGCCATTCCAGCGGGGCCTCCGCTGCCTACCAGATGGCCCTCTCCGATAACATGCGCTTCTCAGCGTTCGGCAGCATGGCCGGCCGGCTCCAGATTGACCAGGAAAAAGTAAAAAAGGCAGGCAACTTGGGCGCGTACTTGTTTCATTTCGCAGGTGATACGGGAGTCGACCCAAGCCACAGCAGAACTGCCGCAAAAGCGCTCAAAGACGCTGGCGCAACCGTCGAGCACAAGGAGCAGCCCGGAGGCGGGCATGCGATAGACTACTGCGTTCCCGCTGCAAGCAAGCTTATGATTCCCTGGTTCGCAACGTGGGTCAAGAAAAAGGCCCGCACCCTGACCGACCCCGGCGCTGACAGGAACCTGCCCTGGGGCACTGTGCTGGGCTTCTTCCTGAAGCTCAAAGACGAGGGCAAAGTCGGCCTTGTCTACACCTATTCCCCCAAGGACAAGGAAAACAAGACCGCCATGTGGCTGCGCTGGGAAGTCTTCCCATCCGAGAAGTTCAAGGAAGCTGCAGGCAAGTTCCTGTGCATAAAGCTGGACTACTCCAACGACAGCTACAAGGAAACCGCCAAAGCCCTCAAGGCCAAGTCCTGCATGCTGCTTGTGGTTGACAAGAACAAGAAGGTTGTAAAGAAAATCACCAAGCCCATAACCATGAAGAAGCTGCTCAAGGATTTGGAGAAAGCCAGGGTGAAGGCTGAGAAAGCGAAGTAAACGCCCAATGAAATTCCTGCTGATAGTCGCGCTGACTGCCCTAACCGCGGCCTGCGGCTGCGTCGTAAGGGAGCTGAACATAAGAAGCGACCCGCCCGGCGCCACCGTCTACATTAACGGACGTGAAGAAGGTAAAACACCCTTCAAAAAGAACTTCGACTTCTACGGCTCCCGGGAACTGACCCTGCGCATGGATGGATACCTCGCCAAAACCGAAATCGTCACTCCCGCCGTGCCATGGTACGAGTTCTTCCCCATAGACCTTGTCTCCGAACTCCTGCTCCCCTTCTACATCCACGACCGTCACGAATACTCGTTTACACTCGAACCCCTTCTGGAAAGACCGCCAAAAGACCTGCTCAAGAGAGCTCAGAAGGTTCGCGCCGAGAAGCACTGAACCGCAAGATAGATAACCCATCCGGTCAGTGCCGGAAGCACCACGCCGGGGTGGAGCAAAGCGTGGTGAAAGAAAGATCATGGGCCAATGAGTAAGAAACGCCTTCCTTGTTCCACGGACTTCGCCGGGAAAAAAGTCACTGTCATGGGGCTGGGCCTGTTCTCCGGCGGCGTCGAGACTGTCAAGTTCCTCGCCCGCTGCGGCGCACAGGTCACTGTCACAGACCTCAAAAGTGAGCAAACTCTCGCACCCTCCATAGGGCAGATAGAAAACCTGCCCGTGCGCTGCATCTTCGGGCGCCACGAAACAGACGACTTCACGCAGGCCGAGTGCATCGTCGTCTCCCCCGCCGTGCCGGATTCCTCGCAGTACCTCGCGGCTGCAAGGGAAGCCGGCATCGAGCTGACAACCGAGATGAACATCTTCTTCCAGCTCTGCCCCGCGCGCATACTCGGAGTCACCGGCTCAAACGGAAAGACTACCACCGCCCACCTCGCGGCCGAAATGCTCAAGCGCTCGCCCACACCCACAATACTCGGCGGGAATGTCGGGCGCTCGCTCATTAACGAGCTCGACAACCTCACACCCGGCCATGCCGTCGTACTGGAGCTTTCTTCCTTCCAACTGGAGCGGCTGCGCTGGCTCAAGACTTCACCCCACCTCGCACTCATTACCAACCTCACGCCAAACCACCTCGACCGCCACAAGACAATGCACGCATACAGAAAGGCCAAGCAGGCTATCCTCGATTACCAGACAAAAGACGACTACGCCGTCCTCAACCTCGATGACCCCGAGTTCGAGCACTGGGAAGCCTGCGCCAGTGGGAAAGCAGGCGAAGTGCTCTACTTCTCCACCCTCCGCGACTCGCCCGGCGGCGCACACCTTCGCGCCGATATGCTGCAGCTCGTCTACCGTGCCGCTCGCATGCCAATCTGCCGCCGTGACGAGGTCGCGCTGCCCGGACTCTTCAACATCTCAAACGCGCTCGGCGCCGCAACCGCAGCTTTCTGCTTCGGCGCAAAGCCCGAGCACATGGCGGACGCGCTGCGCACCTTCCGCGGCGTCGCGCACAGGCTCGAATTCGTGCTCAAACACGACGGCGTGCGCTACTACAACGACTCCATCGCCACCAACCCGCAGTCAACCATCGCCGCTCTCTCCGCCTTCGATGTTCCCCTGACCCTCATCGCAGGCGGCTACGACAAGAAGCTCCCCTTCGACGAGCTTGGCAAGGTAATTGCTGACAGGGTCGCGAAGCTCATTCTCGTCGGCGACACAAGCGAAGAAATCGAGCGCGCAGTAGCCCAGGCAGGCGGCGGGCCCAAGGTCGAAAAACGCGCCACCTTCGAAAGCGCCGTCGAGGCCGCAATCTCCCTGGCCTCGGCCCCCGGCGTTGTGCTCCTGTCCCCGGCCTGCGCAAGCTACGACATGTTCGACAACTTCCAGCAGCGCGGCGACCTGTTCAAAAAAATGGTCCAAAACCATGCAGACCGACAGAAATGACAAGCCCCGGATTTTACATCCGGGGAAAATAAAATCTTTACGCTCAAACCTTGATTCCTTGCTCCAGAGGTTTACGCAGGAAGAATACGTCCGTAACGACCCGCTCGGCGAAGTGCTCAAGTTCGACACCCGCGCCGACAGGGAAGTCGCCGCCTTCGTTGCGGCCGCTTTCGCATTCGGAAATATTAAAAGTATTCTCTCCCACCTGCGAAAAATATGGCACGTGACAGGAATGGATATTGCCGCATTTACAAAACGCTACTTTTTCAATCCCGATTTCCCGGCGCCCAAGTACCGCTGGATAACGCCGCAGGCAACCTTCGCCCTGTTCCACGTACTTGGCGAAATACTCCGAACCCACAGCTCGATTGAGCGTTTCTTCGATTGCAAGCCGCGGGATTCATCCCGCGGGTCATACCTCACTGAAACACTCCAGTCGTTTTCGCAGCGCGCACTCTCGCTTGCGCCGGAAAAGCTTAAAAAGCCTGACCTGCGCCGACTCAGCTACTTCTTCTCAAGTCCATCCGGCGGCGGCGCCTGCAAGCGCCTCAACCTGTTCCTCCGGTGGGTCGTGAGAAAAGACCCACCCGACCTCGGACTCTGGTCGTGCCTCTCGCCCGCAGAGCTTGTCATCCCGCTTGATGTGCACATCGCCAGAGTAGCTGCTCAACTGGGTTTGACTTCAAGAAAAACGAAAGACTGGAAGATGGCTGCCCAGATAACTGACGCCCTGCGCCGGATTGACCCCCACGACCCGCTCAGGTACGACTTCGCACTCCACAAGCTCGGCGTCACCCGCAAGTGCTGACCCGCATTTCTTATACATGTTTGACGGTGGAAGTACCGTTCACCACATTCGGAGCAGACCTCTGCCTGGGCGTTCTCAACTATGTACAACTTGCCGTGGAGTCTTCCCGCCGCAGAATTCGCAAATTATGGCATGGTTCAAAAGAAGGCAACGCTTCTCTGTCATTCAGACTGTGTCGCAATTATTTTTTTCACTTGACAGGTATGTTATGATGTAGGTGGACTTAGAGAAAAGGTGGAATCATGGCATATCGGTATGGTGACAGGAATCAGATGACCCTGCTTCCTCCGAGCGTAGATGATTACGTGCCCCAGGACGCACCGGTTCGGGCTTATGACGCGTTCGTCGAAGCGCTGGACTTTGAAAAACTCGGGATCAAGGTTGATCCCAACAGGGTCGGTAATCCGAGCTACGACCCGAAGGCGATGCTGAAGCTCCTGGTTTACGGGTACTCATACGGCGTTCGCAGTTCGCGCAAGCTGGAGAGGGAAGTTAATTACAATCTCTCATTTATCTGGCTCATGGGCGCTCTCAAGCCGGACTTCAAGACGATAGCCGAGTTCAGGCGCAACAACAAGAAGGCGCTGAAAGAAGTTCTCAAGCAGTGTGCCCGGTTGTGCATCAGGCTTGACCTGATTGCGGGCAACACGCTTTTTGTGGACGGGACTAAGATACGCGGTAACGCTTCTATCAAGAACACCTGGGACAAGAAGAAGTGCGAAAGGGCGCTTAAGAAGATTGACAAGAGGATTGACGAAATCCTTTCTGAATGCGAGAGTGCCGATGAGGCCGAGGAGGGCGATCCTTCTCTTGTGTCGATGAACAAGGAGTTGAAGGACAAGAAGAAGCTCAAGCAGAAAGTAGAAAGTATTCTGGGCGGGTTTGAGCAGAGCCCCGAGAAGTCAGTAAACACGGTGGACCGCGATTGCACGCGTATCAACAGTCTTCAGGGTTCGCATGCGGGTTACAACGGGCAGATTGTCACGGACGAGAAGAACGGCCTGATAGTAAGCAGCGACGTCGTGAACGAGAACAACGACCTGAACCAGTTTGCGGTACAGATAGAGAAGGCCAACGAGACGCTGGAGAAGAAGTGCGATACGGCCAGCGCGGATTCGGGATACGCGACGACTGACGAGCTAAAGAAGGTAGCGGATCAGGAGATCAAGGTTGTAGTCCCCTCGCAGCGGCAGGCTGCGGACCGTGAGGTGAAGGAGTTCGACAGGCAGAACTTCAAGTACGACCGTGAAAACGATTGCTACGTCTGCCCGGCAGGCGAAGTATTGAATTACTGCGGTGAGAACAAGAAGAAGCGCTCCAGGAACTACCAGGCGCCGGGCGCATCTTGCAGGAATTGCCGGTTTTTTGGCAGGTGCACGACTTCGAAGCATGGCCGCAAGGTAGTGCGCTTAAACAATGAGGATACACGACTGCTGCTTGAGGCGGAGTATCTCAAGCCGGACTCACAGGAAATATACAAACTTCGCAAGGAGAAGGTTGAACTGCCTTTTGGCCACATCAAGCGGAACTTGAGTGTGAACGGTTTCCTCTTGCGTGGCCTTGAAGGTGTGAAATCGGAGATGTCGCTGCTTTCGACGTGTTTCAACATGGCGAGGATGATAACAATCCTTGGAGTCGAGGGGCTGATAGCGAAACTCAGGAAGATTCCGGCGCCGGATTATGCGTGAGGTAGGAAGAGGAAGTCCGCGCAAGAGGAAAGAGCGCTCGATTTGAAGGATTTTATCAGCAGGACACCGAGTTTGCGACGAAAGTGGTCCTGTGAAAGTGAAAAACGAGAGGATAGGGTCACAAAAGGCGCGTGAAACAATATTGCGACACAGTCTGATTGCGAGCGACCGAAGGGAGCGCGGCAATCTCATCTGCTTGTCAGTCGCATCAATCTGGCGCTGGATTCTCGTTCTTGGCGTCCACGCAATCACCGACTAAGTCACGGACAAGACCAGCCACATCACCGTATGCCGTTAACCTTGTTCAGGCAAGGTTTTCAACTGGCGGATTATAACAGATAAAGTTGGGTGGGGCAAGGAAGGAATCGGGCAAGGGAGAAGTTCAAATGTCAAAGCTCAAAGTTCAAATCAAATCCAAAGCCCAAATGACAAATTTCAAGTGCCCGCGGTCTCTAAAGGCTGAAGGTTGCAGGTGAATGTATTCATTCCGCGTTGCAGGCAACGCGGCTAAAAGCATCCGCGGGATGAATCCCGCGGCTTTGGGATTATTCGTGTTCACCAGTGTTTATCCGTGGTTTTGATGTGTATTACACGGAGGGCAGTGGTGTGCCCATGCGTGCAGAATTGAACGCATGGTGC
>DAOVDS010000016.1 GCA_030669415.1 bacterium | reverse complement strand
TAAACTCTGGAGAGAAGGGCTCTATAAGCTGCTCGAATATCTCAAGGAAGGAACCGACGAGCCTGAGAGAAAGAAGGCCAAGGCGAGAATGATGCTCGACGAGGCGGCGCAGGCCAAACGAGCTGCCGAGTTCGCCAAGAGAATGGAGTAGTTCATAGTTCAATCAGTTGCCGTGATTTGAAACAGAGCTGGCGGCCTGTGTCAGCGCCAGCTCTTTCCTGTTTGAGGAGCACCAGGTCTGAAAGTACTGGTCACAGGTGACATAGTCGGCCGTCCGGGCAGACGGATAATGTCCGAAAAGCTGCCCGGCCTTCGCGAGCAGCTCTCTCTGGACCTTGTGATAGCCAACGGCGAGAACGCCGCCGGCGGCTCTGGCATCACTCCGGTAATACTTGATGCGCTCTACGCGGACGGGGTCGATGTAGTAACAACCGGCGACCACGTCTTCAGGAAAAGAGAGTTGATTCCCCGCCTCGAAAGCGATGACAGGGTGCTGCGGCCCCTCAACTACCCGGAGTCAGCCGCAGGCAGGGGTTACACGCTGCGCGACATCAAGGGGCAGAAAGTCGCCGTCATAAACCTCGTGGGACGCACCTTCATGCAGGCAAGCCGCTGCCCGTTCCGCCTCGCGGATGAGGCGCTTGAGGATATCGGCAAGCACACGAACGTCATAATCGTGGACTTCCACGCCGAGGCCACCAGCGAGAAGGTGGCCATGGGCTGGTATCTCGACGGGCGGGTTACTGCGGTGCTTGGAACCCATACCCACGTGCCCACCGCGGATGCGAGAATCCTGCCAGGCGGCACCGCCTACATTACGGACCTCGGGATGACCGGGCCACACAAGTCGGTCATAGGCCGGCGGATAGACCGCGTCCTCTCTCGCTTCATAACCGGCATGCCCACCCCCTTCGATGTCGCAAAGGATGATGTCCGGATAAACGGTGTGGTAATCGAGCTGGACCCAACCTCCGGCAGGGCCCTGTCAATCGAGCGGCTGGAGGTCCGCAGTGAGTAGCCACAATCTCTCCCTGTTTGACCAGAAGCGCAAGATGCACACTGTCAGCGAGATTACGCGCCAGGTAAAGGAACTGCTCGCCAAATCATTCAGTGACCTGTGGATTACGGGCGAGGTGTCCAACCTGACCTACCATCGCTCCGGCCATGTCTATTTCACTCTCAAGGACCAAGGCGCCGCCCTGAACTGCGTGGTATGGCGCTCATCGGCGGCAAAGCTGAAGTTCAGGATTGAGGAAGGCTCCGAGATTATCGTGCTGGGCAACATCAGCGTATACGAGGCGCGCGGCAACTACCAGCTCGTCGTCGTCTACGCCGAGCCAAAGGGAATCGGTGCGCTTGCACTCGCCTTCGAACAGCTCAAGAAAAAGCTCGAAGCCGAGGGGCTCTTTGACGAGCGCCACAAGAAGCCCCTGCCCTTTCTGCCGCGCAGAATCGGCGTTATCACTTCACCCACAGGCGCTGCGGTCCGGGACATAGTTCGCACAATCCTGGCGAATTTCCCCAGAGCACACGTGGTTGTTCACCCTGCGCGCGTGCAGGGCGAGGAGGCGGCCGGCGAAATCGCCCGGGCCCTCCAGACACTGGGCGAAATGAACGAGGTGGATGTCATAATCGTCGGCCGCGGCGGCGGCTCACTCGAAGACCTGTGGCCGTTCAACGAGGAAGTAGTCGTAAGAGCCATCTTCGCCTGCGCCATTCCCGTTATTTCGGCCGTCGGCCACGAGGTTGATGTGACTATCAGCGACTACGTCGCTGACGCGCGGGCCCCGACCCCCACGGCGGCGGGCGAAATGGTTATTCCGAAAGAGCAGGACCTGCGCCTTGATTTGCTGGCGCTTCGCCGGAGGCTCGGCCTTGCCCTGCGCAACAGCCTTGAGCGCATGCAGACAGCCCTTGAGCGCGCCGCATCGTCCTACGTGCTTCGCAAACCCCTTGAGCTGGTCGAGCAGCGCTCGCAGCAGCTTGACGAGCTGTGGCGCCGCGTGAGCCGTGAGGCCCGGTTCTGGCTGGAGGGCAGGCGCGGTACGCTCGACGCAGCCGGCTCGCGCCTTCGCAGCCTGGACCCGCTCAACGTGCTTGCCCGCGGCTATTCGATAACCACCCTCGCCGACACCAAGACCCCGTTGAACAGCACCTCCGGCTTGGAGGCGGGTCAGTCTATTGAAACTGTACTTGCTAAAGGTAGAATAGTCTCGAGAATCGAGCGCGTGGAGGAAAACTGATGGCAGAAGAAGAGGTCCAGGAACCTGCCCGGCAGGATGAAGAGGAAGGCCCGGGCTACGAGGAGTCATTCGCGCGGGTGGAGGAACTGGTCAAGGAGCTTGAGAGCGGCGAGCTCTCGCTCAAGGCAAGCATCCAGAAGTACGAAGAGGCTGTGAAATCCATGAACCGCTGCTATCAGCTCCTCGACGAGGCGCAGAAGAAGATAGAGCTGCTTGTGAAAGACTCGGAAGGCATTGTCACCGGGCGGCAGGACTTCAAGACAGAATAGCGTAGTGCAAGCGTGAAAGTGAAAAAGAATCTGACAGACTGGCTGTCCGGGCAGAAGGAAGCAATCGACAGGCTCCTTGAGGAGCGCCTTCCTACGGAGAACGACCTCGCTGCCGGGATACACGAGGCTATGCGGTATTCCGTGTTCGCGGGAGGCAAACGGCTCAGGCCCCTGCTCGTGCTCGAGTGCTGCCGCGCATGCGGCGGCGACCCGGCCGGCGCCGCCGACGCCGCCTGTGCCATCGAATGTGTGCATACTTACTCGCTAATCCACGATGACCTGCCCGCCATGGATGATGACGAGCTTCGCCGCGGCAAGCCGACCAGTCACAAGGTCTTCGGCGAGGCAATCGCAATCCTCGCAGGCGATGCACTGCTGACATTCGCATTCGAGCTGCTAACGTCCGAGGGCAGCGCGAGGTCTGCCCGTCTCGCCGGTGAGCTGGCGAAGGCAGCAGGCACGATGGGGATGATTGGCGGCCAGGTCCTGGACATCACCGAGGAGCCTCGCGAAGAACCGGGAGACCGGGTCAGGTCGATCCACAGGATGAAGACTGCCGCGCTGTTGCGCTGCGCCTGCCGCATGGGCGCAATCTGCGCGGGCTCACTGGAGGAAAAGCTCGAAGCTCTTACATCCTACGGGCTGAATCTGGGTCTTGCTTTCCAGATTGTTGACGACATACTCGACGTGACCTCAACGCCTGAGGAACTCGGCAAGGCAACGCAGAAAGACCTGGCGGCCGGCAAACTCACCTACCCCGGGGTGTTTGGAACTGACCAGGCAGCTCTTGAGGCCCGCAAGCACGTAGAGACGGCAATAGAGTCTCTTGTTGTCTTTGGCACCGAAGCAGATAACCTGCGGGCGCTCGCCGGGTACGTGGCAGACAGGAAAAACTGAGCAACTTAGTCAGTGAGCCCTGTCTCCGCGGGCTGATCCATGCGTTCGCGTGCCTTCCTTTCCCGCTCTTTGTAATACTTCTCCCAGAACTCGCCGCGCACCTCTTTTTCGTGCATACTCGTGCCCTGCACCAGATCGTGCGGACGATCCTCGGGGCCCGCGGCACAACCAGCGACAGCCAGGAGAGCTGTCGCCACCAGAACAGCAATCAGTCCTTTCATGTCTTCCCCTCAATAGTAGGAGTCAGCCGACCAGTCGCTCTCCGACTCCCAGCAGTCTGCATCAATGAACTTTCGCCACACCGCGCGCTTGAGCGCAGCCGGCCCCAGACCCAGGTGCGGGAACCAGGGCGGCTTCCTGGGCTTTCGAAGCAGCTTCATACCAGCCTCTTCGGGTGCCTTGTTACGCTTACGGGCGTTGCACTCCAGGCAGGCAAGCACGAGGTTGTCCCATTCCTCGCCGCCGCCGCGGCTCTTGGGTATTACGTGGTCTATTGTGAGCCTTTCCTTGCGTGCCCTCTTGCCGCAGTATTGACACGTGTTGTTGTCTCTCTCGAAGATGGCTTTGCGGGTCAGCACGATGTCTTTGCGTGGAATACCGCCGAAGAGAGTAAGCACGATAACTTCCGGCACGCGGAACTCGAAGTTGACCGTCCTGACGTAAGAATGCTCTCCGTTCCCGGGCACTTTGAGCCAGTCTTCGAACGAATAGGTCGCGTAGTCTTCGGTTGAGACGACCTTGGCCAGGTCCCGGTAGACAAGTGATATTGCCCGCCTGACGCTCGCCAGGTTGACTGCCATCCACGATTTGTTCAGAACAAGTACAGAACCGTTAGTCATTTCTTCTGTCCGCGTTTCTCACCGCCGGGCGCCTCCTCCTCGCCCCTGTCTTGTCTAACCTTGGCATCTACATACCCGAACTCTTTACTTATAGACGCATTATCGGGGAAAACCTGCTTCGCTTCTTTGAGAACGTGCAAAGATTTTTTGCAATCCCCGAGCGCGTAGTGCGCACGTGCAAGCTGCAGCCAGTTCTGCGGGTTCTGAGGGTCAAGCCTCGTCAGCCTCGAAAGCACTGAGACAGCATCCCCGGTTCGCTTCAACCTGCCGTAGAGCCTGGCCAGTTCTTCAAGCGGCCCAAGCTCCTCCGGTGAAAACCTGCTTGCGGCCTGGAACGAGGCCTCGGCCAGAAGGTATCTGCCTGTTCGAACCTGCGCAAGCCCCAACCCGAAGTGCAGCGACGCCTCCATCGGGAACTTCTTCACCGCTCGTTCAAGTACCCGCACCGCCTGCTGGAAATCCTCGACCGCCCGGTAGAGGTCTGCCAGCACCTCGTAAACCTTCGCGTTGGCCTCTCCGTGCGTCATGGCGTGTTCAAGGTGTGTTATGGCATCTTCGTGCAGACCGAGCGCCTCGCAGACCAGCGCGATATTCATCGCGAGGTTGCAGTCAAGCCCGTCAACCTTCTCAACGATGCGGTACGACCGCAGCGCAGACTCGAAGTTCCCCTCGATGTACTCCATTACCCCGAGCAGGAAGTGCGCTTCAGTGTTTTCCGGGTCGATTTTCAGGACTTCCGATACCAGCTCCCGGGCCCTCTCGAAGTCGTCGCGGTCCAGGTACAGCCGCGCAAGCTCGCAATAGGCGGGCTGAAAGTCGGGTCGCTGCGCGATTATCCGGCGGTAGATATTGAGCGAGGCAATCCAGTTGCCCGCCCTGGACCTCACCTGGGCTGAGTGCATAAGCGATGTAAGATGCCTGTCTGCGAGCATATTTGTGCAATCTCCGCATGTCGCCTGCATCGCAATATAAGAAGTCTGCGCAAAGAAGTCAATACGTTTGCGCAGCCAATTGAAAGATTCGAGCCTCACCCCACCCCGCCGTCAAGCGGGCAGGTGCCCCGCAGCCAGGCGGCGGCATCCAGATACGTCTTGACACACTGCCTTGGGTTAGTACAATGCGAGCAGAAATACTGGAATCATGTTGCGAATGAGACGCGCAAACGTCGAGAGAGGATGGTGCAATGAGTTTTGACCCGAAGGCCTTCATTGAGGAGAAGGTAAAGGAAATTTCCGATACTGTCGGCAATGAGGTGGCGATAAACGCTCTTTCCGGCGGTGTTGACAGCGCCGTTGTGACAATGCTCGGGCACAGAGCTATCGGTGAGAGGCTGAAGACCTACTTCATCGACAGCGGCCTGATGAGGGAAGGCGAGCCCCAGGATGTTGTCAGCACCTTCACCGGCCTCGGCGTGAAGGTTGAGCTGGTTGACGAGAGCGAGAAGTTCTTCGGAGCACTCAAAGGCCTGACCGACCCGGAAGAGAAGAGAGACAAGGGCATCACGCAGGTATTCTACAGAGACGTCTTCGGGCCAATCGTCAAAGAGTCAGGCGCGAAATACCTCCTGCATGGAACAAACAAGACTGACGTGGACGAGACTGTTGCGGGTGTCAAGAGACAGCACAACATCCTTGAGCAGCTCGGTATCGACCCCCAGAAGGAATACGGCTACAAAATCCTCGAACCGCTGGTGGAACTGCGCAAAGACATAATCAGGCAGGTCGGCAAGGAGCTCGGACTGCCAGAGGAAATCTACGGCAGACCGCCCTTCCCCGGCCCCGGGCTGTCCGTGAGGGTTCTGGGCGAAGTGACGCCGGAGTTTATTGCCCTGACAAGAAAGGCTGACAAGATAGTGCGCGAAGAGCTGCAGGATTCTGGTGCGTTCCAGTACCTGGCTATTCTGCACAAAGACAAGGTAACCGGTGTCAGAGACGGGAAGAGAGACTTCGGCTACCAGATCGAAGTCAGGTGCTGGGAAAGCGAAGATGCAAGAACGGCAACCCCGACGCAGCTTCCCTGGGATACCCTGACAAGACTCGGCGACAGGCTGACGTCCGAGATACCGGGCGTGGTCAGTGCGACTTACAACATCACCAGCAAACCCCCCTCAACAATAGAAGGTGAATAGGAAATTCACCCTTGACGACTTGCCCGGGGCGCGAGCCAGCCTGTTCTAAGGCTGCGGCACCCGGGCGAATTTCTCTTGACAAGCATTCCGTGGAGCGTTTGAATTAGCTTCCCTTGCAAGTTAAGTCACTTTGTCGGATGGAGGTGAGACCATGCAGATAGGCATCCCGAAGGAAATCAAAAACAACGAGTACCGCGTCGGCATGACACCGGCCGGAGTGGAGATGCTCTCCAAGGCGGGACACACTGTGTTTGTCCAGAAAACCGCAGGTGAAGGCACCGGCATCTCTGACGCCGAGTACAAGCAGGCGGGCGCTGCGATTCTCGACACCGCCGACGAGGTCTTCGAAAAGTCTCAGATGATAATCAAGATCAAGGAACCGCTGGACCCTGAGTTCGCCAGGCTCAAGAAGGGGCAGATACTGTTTACTTACCTGCACCTCGCCGGCGATAGGGAGCTGACCACAAGAACACTTGAGACCGGCTGTGTAGGCATCGCCTACGAGACTATGGAGCGCGAAGATGGCTCCCTGCCGCTCCTGGTGCCCATGAGCGAGGTTGCGGGAAGGCTCGCCACGGCTGAAGGGGCGAAGTACATGCAGCGAACATACGGCGGGCGCGGCATCTTCCTCGGCGGCGTGCCGGGAACCGACCCGGCCCAGGTGCTTGTCCTTGGCGCGGGAATTGTCGGGCGCCACGCGATGCAGATGGCGGTCGGACTGGGCGCTGAAGTGACAATCATGACGCGCAATGTCAACAGGCTGCGCGACATCGACGCAATATACAAGGGCCGCGTCAAAACCCTCAAGATGACTCCCTGGTCAATAAGAGAAGCTGTGAAGAACGCCGACCTGATTGTAGGCAGCGTGCTTGTCACAGGAGATAAGGCACCCTGGATCATCACCAGGGACATGCTCAAGACTATGAGAAAAGGTGCGGTAATCGTTGATGTCTCGATCGACCAGGGCGGCTGCTGTGAGACCTCCAAGCCGACAACCCACAGCGAGCCAATCTACGAGGTTGATGGCGTAATCCACTACTGCGTGGCCAACATGCCCGGCTGCGTGCCGCGCACGTCAACCTTCGCTCTTACAAACGAGACCATGCCCTTTGCCCTCGAGATAGCGAACAAGGGCTGGCAGAAGGCGTGCCAGGACAGCTACATAATCCGCACGGGGCTCAACACCTGCGAGGGCAAGCTGACCTACAAGCCTGTTGCGGATGTATTCGACATGCCCTACACGCCGCCGGAGGAGGTGCTCTAACACAAAGGCACTGCTGCGAACAACTGAGAGGGCGACGCGTACGAAAGTGTCGCCCTTTTTCTTATCTCTGCAGACGGCGGCGAACACGCGTTGCAGAGGAATTGGCTGGAAATCGTGCACGCATGGAGAGAATATCTCGACATCCCGCGTGTTAGATACTATAGTGGGAAGAGGGATATCCGGGGCAATGTGTAAGGAGAAAAGATGATGCGCATTGTGCTTGCTGCAGTTCTGGTCTGTATGTTTCTGCTGCCTGGCCTGGTCTACGCCCAGGATGTGCAGGAAGTTCCACGAAAAGACATTGATGAGATGGTCAAGCGCGGAGCCGACTGGCTCAAGAGCCAGCAGGGCTCCGACGGCTCCTGGGATTTCCTCGACAAGCCGTTCTCCTGCGGAGTTCATGCCAGCGGCAAGGGTCTTGGCGAAGGCTGCACCGCATTCTGCACATTCGCACTTATCAAGGCCGGTGTGAGCCGCAAAGACCCGGCTGTGCAGAAGGGGCTGCAGAATGCGCTTTCCCGCATCAGCGGTGGCTGCCACTGCTACTGCGTCGCGTGCCTGATACTTCTTCTGGAAGCCTACTACACCACGGAGCCCAAGCCGGAGAAGAGGGAGAAGAAAGAGGATGACAAGGGCTGGATTACCGAGGTGACGAAAAAGCGGGAAGACCCGGCAAGGCAGATACGCAGAAACGCCCCTCCGGCGCATATGAAACTCCTCGATGACCTGGTCAAATGGCTGGTCTCAAAGCAGGAACCCGCGAAGCTTGTCTGGCGCTACCCTGGCGGCTCCGGCGATATTGTCGATGCGTCAAACACGCAGTACGTCATGCTTGCGCTTGCAGCCGCGCGGCGCCTGAAAATCCCTGTCCCCGCCGACTGCTACATGAAAGTCGTGCAGTACTGCCTTCAGAAGCAGGAGGCGCAGGGGCCGGAAGTGCCGTGGTTCCCCGTTCCCGCCGCGGACCACGACTTCAAGGACCTCAAGAAGATAGAGAAGCAGATGATCAAGGACATGCGCAAGCTGGAGCGCGAGTACAAGCGCGAGGAGAAGAAGAACCCCCAGGGCGTCCCGCCGAGAAAAGAGTGGGGCACAACTGTGGTGGAGGAGGCGCAGAAGAAGATATTCGGCGGCGAGAAGAAAAAGATGTACGCCCGCGGCTGGGCGTACATGCCCGACGATGACAAGAACCGCGCCTGGTGCAAGAATATCACGGGCTCAATGACAACTTCCGGCTGCGTCTCGCTGATTATCGCCAAGCACGCGCTTGAAGAAATGGGGCGCCTGCCTTCGGGCCTCAAGAAGAAGCTCAACAAGGGCATTCGGGATGGCGCGGCATGGCTGGCGCACATGTGGCGCACTGACAGAAACCCATCCAAGGGCGGCAGCGCAATACACCTGCACTACTACTGGTACGGGCTCGAGCGCGTGGGCATCCTCGGCCTCGTGCCGAACTTCGGAACGCACCCGTGGTACAAGGAAGGGGTCGGGTTCTTTAAGCGCACGCAGCGCGCCGACGGCTCCTGGGATGCCGGCGGTTCAGGCACGAGCGGGCCTATCCCCGACACGGCGTGGGCGATTCTGTTCCTTCGCCGCGCCACCACGCCGCTTGTGCGCGTGCCGGAGCGCCCTGTTACGGGAGAAGGACTGTTCGGACCGAAAAAGAAATAGCCATCTGAGCAGCATTCCGGGGCTTCTTGCTTGTCGCTGGTTACTGTTCGAGCTCTTTTGCGAGAAATCCGGCGTACTCCGCGATGACCGCATCTAAGAGCTTCCTGCCCTTCTCGACTGTCGCTTTGCGCGCATCGCCGAGAACTCCCGCGGGCGCTATCTCGTGGAGCCGGCCCTCCTTCTTCGCCGGTATGACCGCGAAGCCCGTGTTGGGGCCGAAGGCTCGGTTCAAGTTCGCCTTCCGGACAAGTTTCTCTCCCATACGCTCCTCAATCGCCATGATTGCGGAAGTCTCCATTTCGGAGGCGTGGGTGCCAACCCATTCCTTGGGGTCCCCGCCGCAGTCGATATAGGCCATGTACGATTCGTCCAGGTCACGCGAGCACGGCAGGTGCCACCAGCGCGGCAGATACACCACGTTCTTCTCCCGGTCGGCGAGTCTGGCGACCTGGTCATCATTACCGCCGCAACCGTTGACGATAAGCACCTTGCGGTAGCCGGAGTAGAGGAGATTCCTGCACAACTGGTCGAGATAATCCCCCAGTGCCTCGCCGGCCGAGAACCCACCCCTGCTACCGAACTCGGTCACGTTGCCGACCGAGAGAGTAGGTGCGATTATGAACTCCGATTCGGAGTACTCGCTTGACAGGACGCTTCCCAGCCGGAAGGCGAGCTCCTCGGCTATGAGCGAGTCAGTGGCTATGGGCAAGTGAGGGCCGTGGCCTTCAGTATTGCCGACAGGTTGAATTACATATACCGGGCACGACTGCAGCATTCCTCTGAGCTCTTCGGCAGTCAGGTCCATCGTAGTGTGTACAGGCACTCAGTTTTCCTCCTTGTTTTCCTTCTTGTTTTCCTTCTTCTCCGGCTCGGGGGCATCCTTCTTGAGAATCTCCTTTACGAGCTTAATAATGTCATCAAGCTTCGGGAGCACCTTCCCGAACTCCTTGTAGCTTTTATCCTGCATGCCCCGCCCGGTGCGGCGCGTCTCCTCGAGGAAATGGTACATTACAAGCGCGTCCGGGTCCGGCCCGTCAACATCCCGCACCCTGCGCGAGTTGACAGCTATGACCCGGTCCAGCTTGCCATCCTTCTTTGCCACGAAGCGGTAGGCGTATGCGCGATGCGGGTCAATCTGCTCCATGCCCTTGTAGAGCGTCACTTTCCAGGGCCCCACCTGGAACTCGTCAAGATAGAGCGCATCGTCCTCGAGGTAGAGCTCGCCGAAGAAGAGAATATCTCTCACATCCCTGATGGAACCTGTCACCTGGCAGGCGCGTTTCGCGTACTTGAGCGCATCCTTGTATTTCTTCAGGTTGAACATGATGGCCGCGGTGTAGGTGTTGGCCTCGGCGCTGAACGGGTCAAGGGCAAGGGCCTTGAGAAACTTCTCCTTTGCGCTGTCGTACTTGTCGTTCGTGAGGTCAAGCAGGGCGAGATACACCAAGGGAACGGGGTACTCCGGATTGAGCTCGATGGCTTTCTTGAACGCGGCGCTCGCCCGGTCATTTTTGCCCGTGGCAAGAAGCGCCCTGCCGAGCATGTGCTGGACCGCTTCGGAGTCCGCAGCTTTCTTCACCAGCTCCTCGAGCGCCGCGACAGCCTCGGCAGCTTTCGACGGGTTACCTTCAAGCAGTTGGATAGCCGCTGCAAGCTGCGCCTTCTGTGCCGGGTCGAGGTCGGAAAAGGGGTCGCACAGAGACAGCACATCCTGCTCAATCTGCGCGAAATCCTGGGGAGCGGCATCCGTCTTGAACATCTTCTCATACACCCTGACGGCCTCTTTCTTCTTCCCCAGGCCGCGGCAGGACTGTGCCCAGTCAAGGAAGAACGTCTTGTCCACGAAGCCGAGCTTGTCCGCCTTCTCGAAGTGCTTGACCGCCTCCGCGTGGTTGCCCTGGTATGCATAGGAACAGCCCGTGGCGTACTTGACGACCGGGTTTTCGGGAAAGTTCTGTTCCACTCTGCGGTAGCAGTCGCGGGCCTTGTCATAATCCCCGAGCTTGAGGTGGACATCGGCCATGCGGAACTTGACTGTCGGGTCCGCCGGCTTGAGCTGCTCACACTTCTTGAACTGATCGAGCGCTTCCTTGTACTGCTTTCCCGCGAGGTACGACTGCCCCAGTGCCAGGCGCGCGTCGAAGAATTTGGGGTCAAGCTCGACCGCCTTCTTGAGGTACTTCTGCTCGATATCGAGGTCATCGTAGTGGAGGCGCCCGTAGAGGAAATTGAACATGGCCGAGTTGGGCATTATCTTGACGAACTCGCGGTAGTCACCCAGGAGCTTGTCACGCTTCTCCTGGGCGATTAGAATGTCCTGGTAGCGCCTGTGAGCGGGCAGGCATTTTATGTCCGTGTCCAGCGCCTCCTTGAACTTCTTGAGCGATTCCTCTACCTTGCCCGCCAAAATGAGTGCTTCTCCCTCCTGGCACAGCGCAAGCGCGCGCTCACGCTTGTCCTGTCCCTGGGCCGGGCAAGGCACCACTGCGACAAGAACGGCAACAGCAGCGAGCAGCAGAGAACATACTCTCATTGCCTATCCTCCAGCCTAATTCCCCGCCTTAATAGGGAAGAGGGGACTGCTTGAATTGTATCCGGGCCGCACGCGCCCTGCCCGCCGCTTCCACAACCTTCTTGACACTCTCAAGCGGCACAAACGCCATCGGCTGCAACTCGACAGTCAGACCCTCCTGCGAATCCGCCTGCTTCCTGATGCGCATGGCACTCAGCACGGAAGCGAGCAGTTCGTAGTCGGGGCCTGTCTTGCCGGGATTGTCGAGGTCCAGCGAGTCCAGGCCGCCTATCGAGACGCTGGTGCGTCCCTTTTTCCAGTCACAGGTCGGTTTCCCGTCAGAGAGGAGGACCAGGCGCAGCACAACCACTTCACCGGGCACAGGCACTTCGCCTGGATAGGGCTGCGCCTCCTCAAGGTCGCCTTCCCGGACAGCCTTCATCACTTCATCCCTGACAGGCTCGAACTGCTTCGCCAGTTTCCTGGCAGCTTCCTCCATCTCCTGAAGCGATGGCCTGTAATCGGCGCGGTTGCGTGCCGGCGGCGGGGTTTCTCTTGAGGAACTCCTCCGAGAGGCCCGCGCGAACACGTCCTGGTCACACAAGCCACGGTCAACCGTGCCAGGGTGAGGCCAGAAGTACACAAGCAGCCCAACCGCTACTACACCTATAATCGCGGTGGCTATCCACTCTCTTTTCGTCATAAGCGCCAAGACAGATACTCCATTGTGCGTATACGCTGCAGCATTACTTTTGTTTGGTCAACTCAGGTGCAGCAAAGCTAATATCCACAATACCGGCCCTTACACATTCATTCAAGGTATGGATTACATGTTTGAAATCCACCTCCTCGGAGGCGTCAATCACCACCTTGAGTGATGGCGAACTTTCAGATGGTTCAAAGTGCTTCATCCTCGCCGCAACATATCGCTGCAGGGCGCTGTAGTCGGGCTGCTTCTCCCCCAGGTTACTGAGAACAGTCCCGAACTCCCGCCCATCAGCCTTCAGAATTACCTCGCCCATCTCGTCTTCCAGCAGCTCCACCCGGACAACTGCACCGCTTTCAATGAGCTCCTGCTCCCCCAAAGCTTCCCGGCGCTCAGTCGCGATGCGTCCCTGCGCCCTCTGTTGGCTTGACACCCTGCAAGCATCGAGATACCTGCTGAGCAGATAGTACGCAATCCCGACCGACCCGGCAACCAGGGCGACAGCCAGGACTGCAACAACCACCACAACGCTCGCAGGCTTCGACATTCACTTCCACCGCCAACAGTCTTACCCAAGTGTCAGGATGATTTTCCCGCACTCCCGCTTCGGGCTTTTCATCACCTGCATCGCTTCATCAATGCGCTCCAGGTCGAAGTGGTGCGTAATCACCGGCCTGGGGTCAAGATTGCCCGAGGAAAGCATGGCGCTCATCTTGGTCCATGTCTTGAACATCAATCTGCCGTTTATGCCCAGGATGGTGGCCCCTTTGAAGACAAGCGAGGCCAGGTCAAGGGTTATCGGCCCGGCGGGGATACCGAACGCGGTAAACCGGCCGCCCTTGCGCAGGACCGTGGCGCCCTGCTCTATCGCGGTCTGGTTGCCCGTCATCTCCATGACTATGTCAACACCCACCCCGTTGGTGCGCTCTGTAACCATGGTGATGACGTCGTCGTCCTTGTAGTTAAGAACCAGGTCAGAACCCAGCTCTTCCATAATGTGGCGGCGGAACTCATGCTTGATTACGCTTATCACGGGATATGCGCCCGCGGCATGGGCGACTGCGGTTGAGAACATGCCCGCAGACCCGCAGCCGAAAACAGCCACAGCCCTGCCTGCCACATCCTCCTGTGCAAGTACCGCATAGACCGAGTTGCCCAGAGGTTCCTGGACGGCGGCGACGTCGGGATCCATGCCCGGCGGGTTCTTCCACGCGACGCTGGCGGGTATTCTGGCGTACTCGGCGAAACAGCCGTCAGTGTCCACCCCGAGTATCCTGAGATTCCCGCAGATGTGCTGCTGGTCGTTGCGGCACTGGTAGCAGAAGCCGCAGGGGATATGGCTTTCAGCGGAAACATAGTCGCCAACCTCGAAACCGGTGACGTTGGAGCCTGTCTCCTCAACATTGCCGCAGAACTCGTGCCCCACGATAAGCGGCGGCTTAATCCGGCCCTGCGACCAGGCATCCCAGGCATAGATATGGGAGTCTGTCCCGCAAATCGCGGCCCTGTGGACTTTGACAAGCAGGTCATTCGGGCCCGCGGCAGGTACATCGACCTCGGCCACGACGAAACCCGGCTCCGGCTTGGCTTTCAACACCGCTTTCATCTTTCTTCCCATGCGTGCTTTTCCTCTCCGGAAGTATCTGAACAGATGCGGCTGAAAACCCGGTTACTCAAACCTGATTTTGCCATCAGAACATTCAATTTTCAAGCGGATTTCCTCAGAACCGTCACACCAGCCCCGCCTCATCCCCTGCGGCGCCGACAAGCCCCGGCACCGAATTAGCTTTGCCAAGCCGCCCCCGGAGCAATACAATGGCGTCCTGCGGTCTGCCCACGGCAGCCACAGCACATGCTCTGGAGATTGAATTGGAGAAGATAGGCACGGCTGTGATTGGTGGAGGCGCCGTCGGTTGCGCCATCCTCTATGAGCTTGCGAAAGCGGGCGTCAAAGACCTGTTTCTGTTCGAGAAGCTGCCCCGTGTCGGTGAGGCGCAGTCGGGGCGTAACTCCGGCGTTGTGCATGCCGGAATCTACTACGCGACCGGGTCGCTCAAGGCCGAGATATGTGTTGAGGCGAACCCGCTGATGTACGAGTTCTGCCGCAAGAATGATGTGCCTGTGGCGAATGTGGGCAAGCTGGTCGTCGCCACCTCGCCGGATGAGATTGAAAGGCTGCACAAGCTCTTCGAGCAGGCGAAAGCCAACTCGGTGCCTGGCGTGCGAATGCTCACCAGAGAGCAGTCAAGAGAGTTTGAGCCGAACGTCGATGTCTCTTCATCCATGCATGTGCCGACGAACGGCATTGTCGATGCAGCCACCTACACGAAAACGCTCGCGCGGCTCGCACAGGTGGAGGGCGCAGAAGTGCTTACCGGTTTCGAGGTGACGCGGGTCGAGCCGACCGGTGGGGTATTCGAGCTAACCGGCCGGCATAACGGGACTGAGGAGGTATTCAGGGCGCAGGTAATGGTGAACGCCGCCGGGCTCTATTCGGACGTGATTGCGAAGATGGTGAATCCCCGGATGGATGTCGAGATGGCACCCCTTCGCGGGGAATACTGCAAGTTCAACCGGAAGCGCCGCAGAGACATCTGGCTCAACGGGCTCAATGTCTACCCTACCCCGGAGACTGTGACGCTGGACGGAATCGAGACGGGAGTGGTCGGCGTACACCTGACGCCCACATTCGCCTTGACACGGGATGGCGATGCGGTTGTGGGCGACACGGTGACTGTCGGGCCGGAGTTCGCCTTTGTCCCGGACAGGGAAGACTACGAGACTGGACGCAGGGACGCCGGCTTCTTCCTCGGCCGCGCAAAGCGCTTTTTCCCGGGCCTTCGGATACATGACCTCGAGGTCGATTTCACCGGCATAATGGCCAACCTGCGTGACCAAAACGATTTCATAATCATGCGTGACCGCAGGCACGCCAACTGCGTGCAGCTTGTGGGGATTGACTCACCGGGGCTGACCTGCTCCCTGGCAATAGCCCGGCGCGTAAGACGCATGCTTGTGTAATCTGAATCTGCGGCCGGCCGGGCCCTGCTATTTCTTGCCGTAAAGGACATTCAACGGGGCTGTGCCGAAGAGATACGGTTCCTGCATGAAGCCAAGCTTGCGAGCCTCGACCGGAACGGCAGTCTTTGCGTAGTCGTAGGCCTCACGCATCCCGAGCGCCCTGTCTGACCCCAGAACCCTGGCGCTACCGGCTCCCCTGACCAGAGCGTTTGTAAGCAGACCGCTCTTGAGAACACCCGACTCATACGCGGCCCTGCCCGCGCCTGCGGCGGCAAGAATTGAATAGCCCGCATGGGTGCGTAGCGCGGATGGGTACTTCACACTGCTGATGAACTTCACCCCTGTCGGCGCGGAGCGGCCCTTGCCGGCGGAGTCGAAGCCGCAGTCAAGGATGACAATAACCTGCTCGGCGTTTACCGGGCGCAGCCCTGATGCGAGCCTGCGCAACGAAAGGGCCGTACCTTCCAGGTTGGTGATGTCGGCATCCTGGGGGAGCAGGTAGAACATGGGGTCACCGGCGCTGCTCTTGCCGAGCGCCCCGCGGCCCGCGAAGTAGAAGACAACGGTCTTGAGCTTCTTCTTCGAGCTTGCGACTGCATCGTCAAGGGCGCGCTTCATCGCGTTGAAGCTGGCCCACTCGTTGACAAGGACGTGCAGGTCGTCCGGCTTGAACTGGGGCTTGGTTGACTTGGCAAGCAGTTGCTCCTTGAAAGCCTTGGCATCAGCAGCGGCGTGCTTGAGCGGGCTGATTGTCAGCTCGTCATAGTCGTCAACGCCGAAGATGTAAGCGATATTGCGCTCCGGCTCCTTCACCGGCGGCTTGGGCTGGGTGTCGATAGTCTCCTTCGGGTCAACGCGGGTAGTCCGTTCCGGAAGAACAGCGGTACGGCTGAACCTGCTGGTGAAGGCGGGCGTGCGCGAGAATCGCTCGAACGCCGGCAGCACGCTGCGCAGGAAGTTCACGTGCATATCCTGTATGGCGTGCGGGCCAACAACGGTGCCCACGTTCCTGTAATTCTTCTCATTGAGCGAGCCTGGCATCCGCACTATGCCCCATATCTTGATGCCCCGCTGGTAGTCTGAGACGGGTTTCCTGGTGGAGACGGAGCGCACCTGGCTGTAAAGCAGGTTGCCGTTGGCGCCGTCACGGAAGTCGAATTCGCACGTCATGTCCACGCGGTAGAGCTCGTCAGCCATGAACCAGCTCATCCACTCGAAGAGAGACCAGACGATTACCTTGGGGATGTGAGTGCCGTTCCGGCCTTCGTAGACGACGTTGAACTGCTTCACCTTGGGAATGAGTATGAGGTCAGACTGAGCGCTGCTGGCCAAACTGATTGCGGAGCGTACGGAATCGGGCTGACCTTCAACACTCTTGACATCCTTGAACACCTCGAGGTCGCGCAGCATGGTGACGAGGCTGTCCTGTATCTCTCCCGGGCCGGGGGAAACAGTTGCCGCGTGCACGCCTTCTTGAGGCTGCAGAGGTGCCTGCTGAAGCACGGCGGGGCTCACTGTGAGCGAATAGTTGAGCTTGGGCAGGCCGCCCATCGCCAGCTCCTGGACCTCCGGTCTGTCCGTTATCCTGACAGGCGCGGAAGTCCCGCACCCGACCGTCACAACCGCCGAAACAAGTGCCAGTGTCAGCACTGTCAGTCGCCTCATTTCATACCTCTCATGCAGCTCTCGATTCGCCCTGATTCCCAAACCTGTCTTCTGCCCTCGTCTGCTCCCCTGTTCTCCTGTTCTACTGTTCTACTGTCTCTCCCGGGGCCCGCCTTTACGGCAGGTAGCGCGCGCCAGTGCTTGTGACAGAGGCACCCAACGTCGTGCTGCCGCCCCAGACAACCATTCCTGCACCCGCCCAGTCGGCGCTGTGATACCGCCGGGCCGAGGGTGCGCCGGTTGTGGTGGTCAAGCTCCAGTTGCGCGTCCCGGGGTCCAGCCGGCTGCCAGTCTGCAGCGTCGAGGAAGCATCCCTGCCGCCCCATACAGTCATAAACTTGCCGTCCCAGACGGCAGTATGCTCAGACCTTTCGGCCGGGGCGCCTGTATCGATATCAGTCCACGCCCCGCTCTGGTAGTAGGCTCCCGTGTTGAGGTAGAAGTTTGTAACATTGTAGCCCCCCCAGAGAACGAACCTCGTACCGCACATGACACCTGTATGGTAGCGCCTCTCCTCAGGCGCGCCGCCGGCTGCCACCGGCCACCACGAGTTGGTCCCCAGATAGTAGATTGCGCCATCATCAAGATAGGTGCCGTTAAAGCCCCCCCAGACTATCATGCCCGTGCCCGTCCAGCCCGCCGCCATGCTTCGCCTGCCGGAGGGCAGGTTCGCGCTCGTATCATTCGTATCTGTCCACGTATCTGTTGCCGGATTGTAGACGCCGCCGGTCTGCAGGTAGTTGGGCATGTCCAGCGAGTAGCCTCCCCACACAATAACCACACTGCCCGTCCAGACAGCCACTGCATCCATGCGGCGGCTTGGCGCGTTCACGGAGCTTGCAGTCGTCCACGAGTTTAACGCCGGGTCGTACAGGCCACCGCTGCCCAGAACGGTAGTGCCATCGTAGCCCCCCCAAACAAACATCTTGTCACCGGCCCAGACTGCGCAGTGCTGCCTTCGCTGGCCCGGTGCCCCCGTCGTGGTGATAGCATCCCATGTGTCCTCGAGCGGGTGGTATATCGCACCATCCTGGAAATGGGTCGGGACGCTGTTGCGCCCGCCCCAGACGAGAATGTCGGTCCCGGTTGAGACTGCCGTGTGCTGGTAGCGCGCACCGGGTCTGTCCACGTCCGTATCGTCCACAGAGACCCACGTGTCACGAAGAACAGTCATGGTCGGCCCGGATATGTTGCCGGCGGGCGCAGATATTGACTGCGACGTCAGATGCCCCACGGCAGTCACATCTGTTGATGCATCCAGCTCTACCTGGTGAGTTCTGCCGGAGGCTGCCGCTTCGTCGGCGGCCATGACATACTGAGCCACCACGTGGGTGACACCGCTGGCCGTACACGTCAGCGTGAAGGAGCTGAGGGTAACCCGGTCGCCGGAGTATGTGCCCGTGGTGAGCAAGATATCCGCGTAGCAGTCATAGCGCCCGTTCGCGTTCACGTCATGATAGAGCCTGACCTCGCTTACATCGGTTGCCACGCTTGCGGTCGCCGCAGCCGTATGGTTGAGAACAACCTGGGTTATGTCAACCGGCTCGTTCGGTCCCACAGTGAAGCTCAGATGCAGTATGGGCCATTCCCCGACAAAGGGCACGGACGAGTTCGGCGGATTGCCGGCCACGCTCGACACGTCCGTGATTGTGCCAACGCCCTGGACGTACATGACCGGACCGATAACCGGTGTGCCCACGATGAGTGCGGGGTTCGATGTTGTCGCGCCGATGCCTGAAATATGGGTGGCCTGGTCGAGAATCACCTGGAAGGTCAGGTTGGGTGTCAGCGGCGATGTAAGGTCGTAGACCACAAGCCAGTTCTCAGTCTGACCGGCGTTCAAAGTCTTGCCCGTCAAGTCGAAAACAACTGTTCCATCGTCAGCAGCGTAGGTCTTGTCCGTGTCTATCTGCGGGTCCGTGCCGGCGTTGTAAACGCCGTTGTTGTTCGCGTCGCGGTATAGCTCCACGCTGGTGAATGCGGTGGCATCGTTGAGCGTTCCGGAAGCGGTAAGTGTAATACTGCTGAGGTTTATCGCCTCCGCGTTGCCCGCGGTAACCTCCAGTTGCAGAACCACAGCGCCGGTTGCACCTTCGGGCACGCCGCCGTCCGCCGGGCTGTTAGTGCCTTCCGCAACCTGTATCTGCCCCACACCCTGTATCCTGAAGAGAGTGCCGTAGACTGGTGCGCCGCCCACAGTTACCGGGTCGCCCGAGACAGTCTCCTGGACACTGACATCCGTGCCCTGCGCCAGGCCGAGCTGGAAAGTCTCGAAATGGTCGGCAGTTCCGGCCATGTCTACCACTCCAAGATACAGCTCCGAGTCTCCCTGCAGAATCGTCCTCGCGGCGAAGGTGAAAGTAACCGTGCCGTTTTCCACGGCAAAGGTCTGGTCGGTTCCAAGCTGCGGGTCTGCGACATCCAGCTCGCCATCCTCGTCCTGGTCGAAGTAGAGCTTCACAGCAGTTATGTCGGCAACATCATCTACACTGCCTCTTGCAGTAAGCGTGATTGAGCTGACATCCACATCCTCCTGGCCGGTGTTTTTCAGCTTGAGCTGAAGGACGACGGCGTCAGTCGCATCATACTGCAGCGATGGCCCGGTGGGACTATCCGGCCCCAGTGATGCGGTCATGGGGTAGATGGGTGGGGCGTCACCGCCGCCGCCGCCGCCACCAGTCGCGGCCATCACTCCGGCGATGACAGCGCCCGCCGGCCCCACAATACCACACGAGCAGGTCAGAGAAACCAAGAGGCAGCTCGAAAGAACGAGTAAGACACGGTTCGCAAACATACAGTCTCCCCCGATTGCTTGTCCTGACAGGGACAAGTAACGCATGTCCCGACATTCAAGAGTCGGCGACCAGGTGCAGTCACTCATCACGCATACACTGCACACCGTATCTTAAAATATACATCCAAATCGCCCCAAAGTCAACCGTAAATAGCCCCGCGCATGGGAAGCATGTGGTGGATGAAAGCCGCGGGCTTCAGCCCGCGGTTGATAATTCCAGCCCCGGATTTGTCCCACAGGGAATTGTTTTAGCCGGGCGGCCAGCGGTCAGCAAGCTCCGGAACTTTTTGGTTGAATCTTGCAGACGACCGTCTTATATGTTACTGTGTGTCAACAAGAGGTCGGAACATGAGCTCTTGCTGAGAGGTGACCCGTCAACAGGGCAAGGACGCTTGATTTATGAATAATATTGATGCCCTCGTAAAACGGCTCGAGTACAAAGATTCACCGTGTTACCTTGAAAAGTCTCGCTTGTACAAACATCCCGGCTACTCGCACGTCTTCCGTCTGGCCCAAGAAGATTGCAATCTACAAGGTGTCTACACGCTGAAAGAGCAGACAAGAAGCAGTGCAGCAGGCGAGTCTATAATTCCTGTCGTCTATGTATGCAGTGCGAACTCTAAACAAGACGCCGCCCGGATACACAAGTTAGTTTGGAATCAGAATGTTGTGCCCTTTGTTTTAGTCTCAACTCCTGCAAATTTCCGCCTCTACCGTGGCTTCAAATACAGGTCAGATTCCAAGAACGCAAAAGAGCAAGCGATTGAGGTTGTGAAGACTGCAAGTGAAGTACTGGACAAGTTAGGGGATTTCAGCGCAGAAGCCATTGACAGTGGACAAATATGGAAATCTCGCTACCGAGACGTAACCCCTCAGACCAGAGTTGACCGGGACCTTCTTAAAAATCTAAAAAAACTCGGCGAACAGTTACTTGACTCAGCGCCTGAGTTACCACGAAACTCCGCTCACGCGCTAATCGGCAAGTATGTTTTTCTGAGATACCTTCGGGAAAGAAACATCCTTTCAGACACCAAGTTAGGAGAATGGGGCTACAAAGCGGAAGACATTTTTAGTGAGCAGGCCACACTGGAGAAGTTGTACGTCATCGTCGATGAACTGGATAGATGGTTGAACGGCTCGATATTCCCGATCCCCAGGGAAGGAAAAACCGCACCGCGACCCAAACATCTTGAGAAAGTAACGAGAACTTTCCTCGGACACGACCCGGTCTCAGGCCAAAGACATTTACCCTTTAAGCGCTATAGTTTCAAGCATATACCTATCGAAACGTTGTCAGTAGTCTACCAGCAGTTCTTGCATGCAGAAGGGGGAGGACAGGAAAAGGGTGCTTACTACACCCCAATTCACTTGGTCAATTTTATGTTAGACGAACTTGATGCCAAACGCCCGTTTAAGAAAGGAATGAAGGTTTTTGACCCGGCTTGTGGTTCGGGTGCCTTCTTGGTTCAGTGTTACCGTAGGCTGGTAGAGCGTGAGCGTGCCGCGAATCCGGGGAAGAAAATAGAACCTTTGGAACTGCGAGAGTTGTTGACAAAGCACATTTACGGCCTGGACATAGACATAGATGCATGCCGTGTGACGGAGTTGAGCCTCATTCTTACACTGCTTGACTATGTGAAGTCACCAGACCTGGAGATACATCGCAGTTTTTTACCCACCTTACGAGATAAAAATATCTTCTTCTGCAAAAAGGGATTTTTCGACCCTCATTCCGAATGGCAGCAAGCAAAACCACAAGAGAGATATGATTGGATAGTGGGTAATCCGCCGTGGAAGCACTTAAAGCCTAAAAATTTGGATAATGAGAGTGATAGGGCTGCATTTGAGTGGATGAAAATAAACAAGAAATCACCTGTGGGGGGTTATCAAATTGCTCAAGCTTTTGCTTGGGAAGTAAAGAAGTGCATTGGACGTCAAGGTATCGTCGGGTTGCTGATGCCAGCGACGACATTAGTTGAGCGTAACAACAGACATTTTCGACGTCAGTTCTTTAGCGAAACGGACACTTGGTGTGTAGTCAACTTTGCCAATCTCAGGAAACTGATATTCAAGGGTCCCGTTGGACCAGCTGCAGCTTTCTTTTATTCCATGCCGGACCAGGACGGAAAGACAACGCAAGACAAGATACTGACATATGCCCCGTTTGCCGTACGGCAGCTTACTGTGTATGAAGCAGAAAAGGTAAGAAAGTCAAAAACATGGAACGTTATAGTCGATTCAAGTCAAATCCGCGAGATACCCATCAAGGAAGCGGCAACTGGTGAGTGCAAACCTTGGAAAATCGCTATGTGGGGGTCAGTACGAGACAAAAACCATCTTAATTAAGTCGGAACGCGGTTCTTGTCCCTTATTGACTTCACGAAGGTTCTTGGGCTCCACATGTTAGAAGGTCTCCAATTGAGAAAACGGGATAGTGATGATAAGACTTTATCAGAAAAAATCGAGTTTGTGGAAGAGTTAGTGGGTAAGGACCGTCTGGACACGAATGCCCTAAAAGGATTCAGACATATCTTTTCGTTTCCGAAAAAAGCCTTGGTCAAGATTGAAGATAGACATGCCTACCTTCGTGTACGCGGGGGAAAGTCCCCTCTTAAAGTTTGCAGGCCTCCGCACATCATTATCAACGCAGGAAGAAGATTCGCTGTTTACTCAAGTGAATATATAGTAGTTCCGGCAAGACAAATTGGGATTTCAGGAAATCTATCTCAAACCGAGTTGCTAAAGGCTCTAACTTTGTATATCAGTTCTGATTTTGCTTTTTACCATCAACTCCTTACCTCTGATTCTACGTGGGGCATTGAACGAGATTTATATAATCTAAGTGACCTCAAGAGGCTTCCAATTCCTCCTATTGACAAGCTGACAGGCAAAGAGCTTTCGAAATGGGTGGAACTACACGACAAGTTAGCGGAGAGTTCACAAAACTGCTTCAAACAGAATCAGGAACCTCTTTTCGGCAAACCTGGTGACACGCCGGGAAATGGGAAATTATTGAGAAGGTTGAATGAACTTGTTTACAACCTCTTGGGTATCGACAAAACGGGCTGTTGGCTTGTCCACGATCTATTACATGAGCGTTTGAAACTAAATGACGGCAAAATCGCCAAGGAAGCTATTCAGCTTGCTAGTAAACAGGAGATGAAAAAGTATGCTCAAGTGCTAAAGAGAGAGCTTGACAATTTTTTGGATAATGGGACCGTTAAGGACCGGCATAGTGTCAAAGTGTATTGCTCAGATGAATCGGCATTGGTAGAAGTTAATCATACCAAGACCCCCCCAGCAGGGCCGGTTAGTATAGTCAAGATTGATACAAGAGACCAAAAGAAATTTCAAAGTCTTCGCCAGCGACTCCTGAGGGAACACCGACAGTGGGTCTACTTTGACCGAGGTCTAAGAATATTCGAGGGCCGGAAAACGTATATATTCAAACTGCGCCAGAGGCTCTACTGGCTCAAGAGCCAAGCACTTATTGATGCTGATGAGTTGATCGCAGATAAACTGACCGTTTCATAAGATGGGGATAGATGTCAATAACCGAGAGTTGTGAGAGTTCTTCTTCAGTTCCTGAAGACCAAGTCGAGTACCGGCGAGTTTTTCGCAAACACGTCTTTAAGCTCCTTAGAATGGGATATAAGCGCCTTGACGCAGAGAATTTCAAGGATTCCGAGGAACCAGACATTACCGGAGAACTGGTAAGAACTATCGAAGAAGAAATTGAGAGCCCTAATGCGCCTAAGTGGGTATCACATTACTATGTACGTGAGG
>DAOVDS010000053.1 GCA_030669415.1 bacterium | reverse complement strand
TATGTTCTCCACAATCGAGGCTCCAACCTCGGGGTGACGCCTGATAATCTGCCATTCCTCTTCTGTGGGCTTGCCCGGCTTGTTCAGCACGGATTCCGGCACGCCTATCTTGCCGATGTCATGCAGCAGGCTTGCGAGGCGCAGCAGGTCAACCGTGTCCTCGCTGAGCCCCAGTATCTGTCCGAGCGCGACCGCATAGGCGGTCACGCGCTCCGAATGGCCGCGCGTGTAGCTGTCCTTGGCCTCGACGGCCGCAATGAGCGTCCGGACGGTGGAGTAGTACGATTCCACCTGCTCTTCGAGCAGCCTTGCACGCTGTATGGCAATCCCCGACTGCTTCCCGATGGCCGAGAGGAGTTCAAGGTCGTTCTCGGTGAATTCGCGCGGGCGGCCGACTGTGTCGATGTAGATTGCGCCGAGGATACGGTTTCGTGTCTGGACCGGGGCGCACATGACGGAGCGTATACCGCCGACCACGATGGACTCGCCTTCCTTGAACCGCTTGTCCTTCTGGGCGTCGAAGGTGATAAGCGAAATTCCCTTGTCTACCACCTCGCGCACGATAGTCTGGCTGATTGAGGTCCGGTCGTCCGGCGGGGCATCGGCTCCCCTGCGCAGGACAACGGGGTCGAGGGTGCCAAGCTCGTCATCGCACATTATCAGGAGGCTGCGGTCGGCCTTGAATACCCGGAAGATGGCATCCATTATTAACTCGAACAGGTGGTTGATATCTTCCTCCTGGTGAATCAGGTTGGCGACCTGGTAGATTGTTTCGAGACTTTTGTGAGCGGTCTTGTACTGGTCGAGCAGCTTGCCTTCGCCGGATATGAAGAGGCCCTTGCGCTCAGTATCGTAGCGTTTCATCAACTGGACCTGGGAGAAGTCGAAAGCCGAGTGGTCCAGCTCGATGACCATGGGGCTGCCCTCGCCCTCTTCACCTTCGACGGCAGGGCCCTCGACCAGGGCGACGAGCATGCGCACCGCGCCCATCTGGACCATGTCTTCGCTCTCAAGCTCAACAGTCTCCACGCGATTGCCGTTTACAAGGGTGCCGTTTGAGGAATTGAGGTCCGAGACGTAGGCGTGCCCCTGTCTCAGGCTGAAGGCGGCGTGGGTGCGGGAAACCCCGGCGTCGTAAAGCTGCAACTCGGCGGAGGCGTCACGGCCGACCACGAGCTCTTCGCTCTCGCCGACATAGAACACCTCTCCTTCCCTGTTGCCTGTCACCATGGTCAGTTCTAATTTCATAAGTCACCCGGTTGCTCAACTGCGTCGCTCACTAAATTATACCCCGTATTCCCGTTATGTCAACCTGAAGAGCGCATAAATATTGTATCAGAGGGCCTTTGCGCTCCTGCCTGTCTGCGCACGCGGGTGCGGAAATCCGCCTCACGCAGCCGTGCCCGGGTGGTTTTTGCTTGACTTCGGCGCCTTGATGTACAATACTTATGTACCTCGCTTCCGAGGAGGACTTCCTATGTGTGGATTTTTTTCCAGGTCTGTTTACCTGCTCCTTATTGTCTGCGTGGCGGCCGTGTTTGCGGGCTGCTCAGGCGGGGATTCGGACAGGCTGCCCACGCAGCCCGGGCTCGAGCTTTCGCTCACTGCCGGCAGCCCGCCCAATCAGGATGTCGCGGCTGACGTTACCGCGGTCATCTCACACATTCACCTTGATGCCCCCGGCGCGCAGGATGTCAGCATCTCCTCGATAACGCTCAGCGCCACCGGCTCCGGCGATGACCAGGTGGACATCTCTTCGGTTGAGATATACCTTGATGCGAACGACAGCGACACCTACAACCCGGGCGTTGACGTGCTGATAGGTACTGGTGGTTTCGACTCGGACAACGGCGAGGCGCAGATAGTATTCAGTGGCCCTCAGATAGTATCACCGGGGGCGGGCCGCAACTGGCTGGTCCTCTATACTCTGAGCGGCTGCGGCCCCAACGGGGCAACCTACTCGTTTATTATCGAGAGCACCGATGATGTGGATGTGACTTACATTTCCGGGCACCCGACCTACGCCGACGGCCTGCCGCTGGCGAGCGCGGCGCTGACTATAACTTCCGGCGGCGCCAAGCTGAACCTGCTTGTAGGCCCCAACCCCCCGGCCGACAGGGAGGTTCTCAATGCTACGGTGAACCTGCCTGTATTCCAGTTCACGCTCTACAACCGTGACTCCGGCGTGGTGACAGTCACATCGCTGCGTCTTACACCCACGGGCAGCGGCGACGATGCAGCGGGAATCTGGCAGGCGCATGTCCGTATCGATTCGAACGGTGATGGCCGCTACAACGCGGGGGAGCCGCTCTTCGCCGACTACACCTATGCAACCGACGATACGTGGCAGGCTGTACCCGGCTCTTACGCCATACCTGCAGGCACAAAGGCTCACTTCCTCGTCCTGTACGATTTCGACGCCAGCGCAGCCACCGGCAGTGATTTCCGGGCCAACATCGCCGCAACCAACCATATAACTGCAGAAGATGCAGGCGCAAGCCCCGTGGCTGCAACTGGAACCGCGCCGGTGCGGGGGGCTGTGATTACGATTGTTGAGAAAGGCACCCTTGCCGCACAGGCAGGTTCTCATAACCCTCCCGACGGCGGCGCGCTGGCCGGCGCCACAAACATGCCTGTCCTTCAGCTTGAGCTGCAGGTCGGCGCAATCGAAGATGTAATCATAAACAGCCTGACGGTACACGCGACCGGCACCACTGACGACAGCACGGACATCACACGGGTCAGGGTATACAAGGATGCCGACGGGGACGGCGGTGTGGGCGCGGGAGACACCGAGCTTGCATCCGGGCAGTACTCGGTCGATGACGGGGGACTCATCTTCGGCAGTGTCGGGCTCGTCATTGTGGCCGGCCAGACGGCGAATCTCCTCGTCACCTACGACGTCGCCGCTACGGCACAGTCGGGGTCCACGTTTGGTACATACATAGCGAACGCCGTTGAGATCGGGGCGACGGGTGCCGTGTCCAGCCTGGGTATTCCCGCCACAGGCACCTTCCCGATAAGCGGCGGAATCTTCGAGCTGCGCACGCCGGACAGCTTCGGCGCGGCAGCGGACCTCAACACCGGCCGGTTCATGCACACGCAGACCACCTTCACAGACCCCGCCGACGGGAAAGCCAGGGTGCTTGTCTGCGGCGGGTACGATGGCTCGAGCACGCTGGACACCGCCGAGGTGTATGACCCGGAACTCGACACCTGGACGGTACTCCCGTCCCCAATGACGAAAGTGCGCATGCTGCACACTGCCACCGTGCTTGCCGACGGGCAGCGCATTGTGATAGCGGGCGGCACTGACGGTGTCGCAACGACCTGGCAGGATGGCGAGATGTTCGACCCCGCGACCTATTCCTTTACCGCAATCGCCGACAACATGTCCGCGCGCCGGCAGATGCATACTGCCGTGCTCATTGACTCGGGCGATGTCTTCTACTTCGGGGGGCAGTACATCTTCGGCGACCTGAAGTACGTCGAGACAACCGAGTACTACAACCAGCCTGTCAACCGGTTTGACCCGGTAGGCACCTCGCAGTATGTCAGGATTCTCCACACTATGAACAAGCTCAGCGGAGGCACCGTAATGGTGTCGGGCGGCCTGGGTTACGCGAGGTCCGGCCCGAAGGGCACGACGCTGCTCAAGTCGGTCCAGCTCTGGGCGACATCCCCGACAATCTATGAGAGCATCTCTTGGCTCGCCCTTAGCGGGTTCGGCAGGTGCGGCCATGTCGCGGTCTCGATGCCGGGCGGGCAACTGCTTATCGCAGGTGGCTACACGCTCAACCTGTACATCTACACATATCCGCCTTTCCTCGGCCGCAAGACTGCGGAGCTCATCAAGGAGAACAACTCGTACCTGGGCGACGAGACTATCGAGGATGTCGGCGAGATGTCTGCCGTGAGGTTCATGCCTGTAGCACAACTGCTGCCCGACGGGAAAGTGCTAATAGCGGCCGGCACCGACGACTCGACGAACGCCGATGCGCTCGACACCGCCGAGCTCTACGACCCGGCTGCGCAGACGTTCAGCGATTCGGCCGGCACCATGGTCCAGGCCAGGTATCGCACAACCTGGTCCATGATTCCCGGCCCCGACGGACTCCTCGGCACCGCGGACGACATGGTCCTGATTGTTGGCGGTCTTACCGAGTACGCGCCCTCGCCGGCCCCGTCGCTGGTAACGCGCTCCGCCGAGATTTATGTGCCGTAGACAAGCCGCGGGACGCCTGCAGGGGCTTTATTGGAAGGAAGCCCCGGGTCTATGACCTGGGGTTATTAACCCCGCCGCACAGCGGCGGGGCTTACTCCGCGATTTTCCAGAAGATGCCCAGTATACCGGTGATTTCTCCGCGCAGGTCCGTTACCGGTGCCCTTACCGTGTGAACCGGGACTTCCTGTCCGTCCATGATGCGTTTTTCCTGCGCGTGCTCGACTTTCCGGGATTCAAGGACCTTCTTGTCGTCGGCCTCGAACTTGGCGACCAGCTCGGCCGGGTACAGGTCGCGGTCTGTCTTTCCCGCTATGTCATCGGGTTTTATCTTCAAGTCATGGGCGAACTTCTCGTTGCAGGATACGTAAGCGTCGTTATTGTCCTTGTGGAATATTCTCTGCGGAATATTCTCGACTATCGTCTCGTATTTGCTTTCCGTCTCCCGCGCGGCGGCACCCGCCGCCTTGCGCTCGCTGATGTCGCGTAGCAGCAGCACCGCACCGCTGCGCCCGCTTATTGTAGCGGTGATAATTTCAAGAGGGAATTCCTGGCCATCTTTCTTCTTTCCCGTGGCCCAGCCCATGTGGAAACCATCCCTTTCGAGTATCTCGTATATCGGGCGCCGGGTGGTCGCCATACTGCGCCTGTCGGAATAGAGAAACTCCGTGTTCTGGCCCATGACTTCATCAATCTCGTAATCGAACATCTTCTTCACGGAGTCGTTGCACACAATGATTTTCCTGTCTATGTCAATCACGAGCAGGGTGTCCGGGCTGATTCCCGAGATGATGTTCAACAGCTCCTCGTTCCGGGAGACGACCTCTCGCCAGTGCCGGTAGGTCAGCAGCAGCAGGACGGACCACGTGACAACCACAATGCTGATAAGAAGCCCGCCGAACGATTCGCTGGCAAATTCCTTGAAGCCCATGTAGCTTCCGGCTATGAAATAAACGGACAGAGTCAGCACTGAAAAGGCAACCGTTATGCCCATAACGATGGACAACCTAAGCATCTCTCTTTCTCTTGTGTATAGCGGCTTCATTCAGGCTCCTCCTTGTTTGCCCCGCCCGTGCCTGGCGGTCTCTTCCTCCATTATCAGACCTGTCGGCACGTTTGTCAATATCCCACAGACAAAAAGAAAAAGTAGACAGTAGTCAGTAGACAGCATGCAGGCGAGGGTAAAAGCTCAAATGTCAAAGCTCAAAGTTCAAATCCGAAGCTGAGACACCGCTCTTTCGGCGAAGCAGGGTCAGGCCAAGACCAAGTACAAGTGCACAGAACAGCGTGCTCCACGGGTTGCCGGAGTCCGGGTCGCCGAGCGCGCAGCCGCCTTTCTTCTTGCGCGGCGGAATGTAGGTCACCAGTTCTATATCCCCATACGCGGGATAGTTCTCCGGTGGGTTGATATCCGTATAGCCGCTTACCCATACTGTGAGCCGCAGCGTGTAGTTGCCGTTTGTTAGCCCGGCGGTATCCCATGTGCCCAGGGTTCCACCGTGAACCTCGATGGTGGCGTTCTCAATTACTGTCCAATCTGTTGTGCCTTCCGGCGCGACTGCAAGCTCGTAGTGGTCGAAGGCGGCTGAACTGTCCGGGCCGGCCGCAATCCACGCGGAGCCGGGAATCTGAACCGGAAAGCCCGCAAAACCCGTCTGCGGCGCATCAATGCTCGCAAACATGGCGAGCGCGCTGTCATACGCCTCGGGCAGGCACTTCATGTTACTGTTCAGGCAGTAGAGGCGGGCGTTGTTGTGCGCGATGTTGGAGGTCTGGTAGATGTACTGCCCCTTTTCCCAGTCAACGAGGCTGTTTTCGAGAATCAGCGTCGCGTTCGTCCAGACAGAGACGTAGGACCACACCTCGCCGCCCTTGAAGTGTATGTAGGAGTCGTCCAGCGCGCCGAGATGAATCGTCTGGCCCTCGCAGGTCGAGTTCGTGAGGTGCGCCTTCGCGTTGTTCTTTGTCACCATCTCGCTGAATACTATCGAGTCGGCCGTAAGCTCGAAATCGTCAACCACATCAACCTTCCACCAGTTGACATGCGTGCCTATTAGTCGCAGGCTTCGGTCGGTGACCGGGACGGTGGTATCTGTGTAGCTCGAGTCGTTCACCATAATCCCCTGGAGGTCGAAGGTGCCTGTGCCGGTGAAGCGGTACATAATCATGGCAAGGTCGGAGTTTCGCACAGTCACGTCGCTTCCCGGGTACGGGGTTATTCCCCAGGCGATGTAGCGGCAGTTGTCAAGCGTCAGGCTCCACGGGATTCCGGAGACCCCCGGCAGGCTGCTGTCAAACGTCATTGTCATCGGGTCGTCCGGGTTTGCAGGCTGGGGGAACTCGTAGTCAATCACGGCGCCGCTTCCGAAGTAGAGCCACGGCATAATGACGTTCGTGTTTGTAAAGCTCATTGCCGGGGTGTCGTAGAAGACAATGTCACCCGCGATGTTCACGTTCTCCAGGCTCAGAGTTGTGCTGTCCCACAGGTACCACGTCTTCCAGTGGTTGTAGGTCACGCTTGTCGCGCTGTAGGAGGAGTTTTCCGTCATGTAGATAAACTCAATCGAGCCGTCGCAGTCCACCGTTGTGTCGTCAAGCTGCGTGCTGCCGCTGCCCCACATGATTATGTTGTGCTGCGCGACGTAGGACTGCACGTAATGTAGGAAGGCGCCGTTCTGGAAAATCGCCCTGCCGGTCTCGCCGACGTAGATGTTGGTATCGTTTCCCTGGATATGGAACTCACCGCCATCGACAATCAGTGTGCCGCTTCCCGCGACATACATGTGCCCCGTAAGAAACAGCCTGCCGTTTACAGTCAGTGTCCCATCGCCAACGATACCTATATCGGCGTGCTGGTAGTAGTCGGTATCCGCATCAATTGTGAAGGTTTCGCCGGGCGTGTCCCCGATAATCAGCTCAGTGTAGTTATGCACTTCGCCCGCAACCGCGGACTGCGCAGCCACAAGCCCGATTACAAACCCGGCGACAGCGATAAATTGTTTCAACTGCACAACGCATCCTCCTGCACGCAAGAATTTCGTTTCTTTTCCTATTATAACGCAGCCCCACCACCCCGGCTTCAACTTTCTCCGCACTTTATCCGCAATGTTGGCACCCCCGGGCTGAGCCCAAGGGCTCTAAAACATCAACTCTGACAAGCGCCACCGCAAGAGGATTTTACTGTGCGCGAGACATTTCTGTAGGCGGATTCTGAAGCCCCGCCTTTCAAGGTGGGGGCCAGTCACCGAGACCCCCCGGGCTGAATCCGCCGTCCGGCGGACGGGGCTTCGCAAGTTCAAGGCCCCTGTGACCCGGCGCGCAGAGATTACCTACAATACTGTCGCGGACACGATTCTGCTTGCTTTCGGGGAGTATGTTTGACAGAATAATGTTTACCGTGGATTAGCATCTGAGTTGGGAGTGCGTTGTGGCCAAAAGAGTGCTTATAATGGGGGCGGGAGGGAAGGATTTTCACGTCTTCAACTGCATCTACCGCGACAACCCCGACTTCAAGGTTGTCAGTTTCACCGCCGCGCAGATTCCGGGGATAGACAAGCGCACATTCCCCGCCGGTCTCTCAGGCGGCCTCTACCCCGACGACCTGCCAATAATGCCTGAAGAGGAGCTCACCGAAATCATCAAGAGCGAGAAAGTGGACCTCGTTGTGTTTGCGTATTCCGACGTCTCCTACGAGTACCTTCGCGAGCGCGAAGAGACCGTAAGGGCCCAGGGCGCCGATTTCGAGCTGCCCGACCCGCAGGCTACCATGCTGCCTTCCCAGAAGCCGGTCATCGCCGTGTGCGCGGTCCGTACCGGCGCGGGGAAGAGCCCCGTCTCGCGTGCCATCGTCAAGCTGCTGGCACGGCGGGGCAAGAAGGTCGTAGTGGTGCGCCACCCCATGCCTTACGGCGACCTCACCAAGCAGGAGGTGGAGAGGTTCGAGACTATCGAAGACCTCTCGCGCTACAACTGCACCATCGAGGAGATGGAGGAGTACGAGCCGCACATAAAAAGCGGCGGCGTTGTCTACGCGGGCGTTGACTACGCGAAGATACTCAAAGAGGCGCAAGACGAGGCTGACATCATCCTCTGGGACGGCGGGAACAACGACACGCCCTTCTACAAGCCGACGCTTTACATCACTATTGTGGACCCACTTCGCGCCGGGCACGAGGTCGGGTACTACCCCGGCCGCGTGAACCTCGAGCTTGCCGACGTGCTGATAGTCAACAAGGTGGACCAGGCCACCGAAAGCAACCTGGATACGGTTCAGGGGAACATTGCAAGGCACAACCTGGAGGCAAAGGTCCTTTACGGCCGCCTGGCGCTGACGGTGGACAATGACTCGGCCATCGAGGGCAAACGCGTCCTTGTCGTCGAGGATGGCCCGACACTGACCCACGGCGGAATGAAGTTCGGCGCCGGCGTCGTGGCTGCGAAACACTTCGGCGCAAAGGAGCTTGTTGACCCCAGGCCCTTTGTCGTGGGCGAGATAAAAGACACCTTCGACAAGTACCCGGAAATCGGCGCGCTCCTGCCTGCCGTCGGATACAGCCGGCACCAGGTGGCCGACCTCGAGCAGACAGTCAACAGCTCCGATGCCGAACTCGTGGTCATTGCCACCCCGATTGACCTGGGGCGGATAATCAAGATAAACAAGCCCTCGGTGCGTGTGAGCTATGAATACGAGGATGTCGGCGAGTCGACGCTCGCCTCAGTTCTTGCGGGCTTTTAGCCGCCGGGAGGTTGTGGCGTGAATTACCATCGCGGGAAAATGTGTGTTCTTGCGCTCGGCGGCAACGCCCTGATAAGAAAGGGCCAGAAAGGCACAATCCAGGAACAGGAGACCAACGCCGAAGAGGTAACCCGCGAGGTATTCCCGCTTGTCAGCCTCGGCTACAACCTCGTGGTCACTCACGGCAACGGGCCGCAGGTCGGACACCAGCTTATCCAGAACGAGCGCGGCTCCTCCGAGGTGCCCGCAATGCCGCTCGACGTCTGCGTGGCCGACACGGAAGGCTCCATGGGCTATGTACTCCAGCAGGCCATCCTCAACGAGCTTCGCAGGCACCACATGAAAAACGTGTATGTCGTGACAATGATAACCGAAGTGCTTGTGGACAAGAGCGACCCCGCGTTCGCCAACCCGACCAAGCCCGTGGGCTCGTTCTACACCAGGGAGCAGTCGGACAGGCTTATCAAGGAAGAGGGCTGGGCCATGGTCGAGGATGCCGGACGCGGATGGCGGCGCGTCGTGCCTTCGCCCATGCCCGGCAAGATTGTCCAGCGCTACATGATTCGCGACCTCTGCCGCCAGGGGAACATCGTCATTGCGCTCGGCGGCGGCGGGATACCCATCTGGCGCAACAAGAACGACGATTACGAGGGCATTGAAGCGGTGATTGACAAAGACCTCGCCTCAAGCGAACTGGCGAAGGTCATCCACGCGGACCTCTTCATCATCCTGACGCCGGAGAAGGAAGTCTACCTCGACTACAACAAGCCTTCCCAGCGCCCCATTCGGAGCATGTCGCTCAAGGAGGCGCGCCACCACCTCGCCGAAGGGCAGTTCCCTCCCGGCTCGATGGGCCCCAAGATTCAGGCGGTTGTCAATTTCCTGGAACAGGAAGATGGCACAGCAGTAATAACGGATGGGCCCAGCCTCGCGGCCGCGCTTGACGGCAAGGCGGGAACGACAATCACGCGCTGAGCCATTAGTAGTAGTAGCCCTGCTCGCAAGCGTAAACGAGAGATGCCACCGTCGCCTTGAGCTTCTCCCACTCTGTGCGGATGCTCTCGGATTCCTTCTCGTCTATCTTGCCGTCGTTCTCGTATGACTCCGAGACGACCTCCAGCAGCTTGTAGAAGTTCCTGACCATTTCACGGGTGTGCGCCACGTAGTCCTTGGCAATTTCTCTGCTCTTCTCGCGCGGCGGGTTATCGACGAAAAATCCGCCAGCCTGGCTGCAGAGCCATTCTATTATCGGGCGGTGCTCTGTCGCCTTGTACAGCATGCAAATCCTGTCGAGCGGATTGCGCGAGCCGCTGCCTCGCTCACCCTCCTTGGGCGGGACCTCCCCCCACTTCGAGACGGTGGAGTACGACAGGTTCATCTCGTGCGCCACAACCTTCGCTCCGACCTTGTCGAGCGCTTCCCTTACCACATCGTAGGATTCCAATATAGGCCCTCCCGCACCCGGCCGACGTGTAATACTAATTCCAGTTAAATGGTTGCCGCTTCTCCCGGTCATTGCGAGGAACGAAGTGACGAAGCAATCTCATCTGATGGGATTGCTTCGCTTCGCTCGCAATGACAGTGCCCGGCAGCTACCTCTTCTTGCGCTCGTGGCGCTTCTTCTCCTCTTTCTCACGCTTTTCTCTCTCTCTTTTCTCTTTCTCTTCCTTCTCCTTCCTTTCTTTCTCCTTCTTCACGCTCGCGGGAGTCGCAGGAGTGGCAGGAGTCGCCGGTCCCTTACCGCGCAACTTGCTGGCGGGAGTAGCGGGCGTCGCCGGCGTGGCCGGTACGCTCTTTCCGCGCAGCTTGCGCACAGGTGACCCGCTCTTGTGCCTCGACGGAGAGGCAGGAGTCGCCGGTGTCGCGGGAGTGGCCGGCGCGCTCTTTCCGCGCAGCTTCCGTACCGGCGAGCCGCTCTTGTGCCTCGACGGCGTTGCAGCCGGAGTCGCCGCCGGTGCGCTCTTCTCCCGCATCTTCTTTACAGGCGACTTGTGTGACTTGTGTGACCTGATTACCCTGTGCCTCGGGTGCGATTTGGGTATGCGGTGGAACACCGAGGGTGTGGCACTGATAACCACCCACGGCCCGTTGTGGTGATTCGCGCTACGCCACACGCCGCCCGAGCACCAGTACCACGTGCTGCCGTACAGGAACAGGTCCAGCGTGAGGTCGCCCGCGTAGTATATCCCCGCCTCGGGAATGTACACCAGGCGCGGCTTGGCCCGCAGCGGAGACCATGATGGCCTGCCGGGCGCGTGGCGCTCCCTGCGGCCGCGCACCACGTAGTACTTCGGGTGCCCGCTCGGTATCCTGTAGAACGTGCCGGGAACGCTGCTTACCACCGACCACGGCCCGCTGTAAGTGCCTGACACATACCACGAACCGCTGGTGTACCAGTACCAACTGCTGCCGTAGAAGAACAGGTCTCCCGAGACATCCGGCGCATAGTACATCGACGCCTCCGGGATATACACAAGCCGCGGACGCGCGTGCAGCCTGGGGCCTGTAACGCGCACCGCAACGGAGCCGCGGCCGTGGTAGCCGCCGCCCCTGACCATCACGAAGCAGCCGCACAGAAGCAGGGCCGCAAGCGCCATAACCGCCATTGTCCTTAACATCACTCCACCTCCTGTCCAGTTTTCCTTGTTTCCTCTAACTATAATAACGTAATCGAGCGCTGTCTATGCGGTCAAATTCGCATCTTCATGTATTTCTTGTACAATTTCCACAGTTGCGGGGTTGCAGCCTCATTACTCACCGGTAATCGGCATCCGCCGCAGCGAGTCGTTCAGGTCGTCCTGCACCTGCATGATAATCAGCCCCAACTCCTCGCGCCTGCGCGGGTCCTTCGTGCGCGCCTGCAGCGCCTTGAGCTCATGCAGCGCTCTCTGATACCTGCTCGCAGCCTCGCGGAAGAGCCGCTTCTTCTTTATGGGGTCTGTCTCCGCAATAGCGCTGTGGTAGTACGGCGCCGCTTCCAGGAGAAGCTCACCCGCCCGGTCAAGTGTCGGCTCCTGCCGCGCTGTACTTGCGTAGTGCGGCACGCGGAACACCTCGCGCCTCTTCTGGGCTTGCGATTCTGCCGAGTTGCACCCGGGAACGAGAATCGCCAGTACCGCCGCTGCCAGAACAAGCCTGTACATAACCGTGAAACCTCCCCATTGTCGTGCATGAATTATACATCCCCGCCCACCCGATGCAACATATACATTATTTCTCCAAGCTGTTCACGGCGCGGGTAATTGCTGCAAATCAAAATGTAAAATGTTCCCGAATCCCCTGCAACGCGGAATGAACAATCCAAAGCCGCGTACTTCAGTGCGCGGATGGTTAGCGGGCGAGCTTGCTCGCCGTGTAGTAAATGCGGATGTTCACCCGCGCTGCCTGCGGGCCCCTTGAGCGAACGGTTCGCTCGCCTCTCCAACCCGGAAGGAGGTAGAATCGGAAAAAGAGCTCGGAGTCGAAAACTCGAAGTTCGGCATGGTTAAGATGCGGGTGACACATTTATGTCATTGCGAGGAGTCCGCCGCATGGCGGACAACATGGCAATCACATCCGGATGAGATTGCCGCGCCCACCTTGCGGGTGGCGCAGCCACTTTTAAGAGAGTCCCTGCGGGACCTCGCAATGACTCTGTGTTCGTGTTACCTGCGCATTTAGTTAAATGAACCATGCCCAACGTTCAAATGAAACCCGAATGAGGGTACTGGGGGACAGTATGGGAAAAAGGCGACCGGATTTCCCCGGATGTAAAATCCGGGGCTTGACAGGCCGACACATCTGTGACGAATCGAAGGAGCCCACACAACCGTGAGGCACCTGTCTAAATTGTTAAAAACTCGGCGTAACTCGTTGGCGTGTAAGGGATGCATTTTACCAATAAAGCGGAGTCAATGGGGATAAGGAGATAACGCAGATATGGGGATAAGAGGAAAAATTGTTTTCTTGGAAGAAGCAAAAGGGAAACATCTCCCTATCTGCTCGATCTCCATATCCCCCTTCTTACACATGAGTCATTTGTCAAAAACTCGACGTAAGTTCTTGGCACGTAAGGGAATCATTTTACAAATGCGGTTCGCATCTGCAATCGGGTATCGCTGCTTGACAAGAGGGGTATCAGGGCGTATGCTTCGTGGAACTCGGTTTTCAATGGGGGTTGGCGAATGAATCTGACATTCTACGGCGGAGTCAGGGAGGTAACCGGCTCCAAGCATGTTCTCGAGGTGGGAAACGAAAGAGTCCTGCTGGACTGCGGCATGTTTCAGGGCAGGCGAGCCCAGGCGAGACAGCGGAACTCGCGCCTTCCTTTCAAGGCCAAGGCGATTCGCTCGGTCATACTGTCTCATGCCCACATTGACCACAGCGGGATACTGCCCGTGCTTGTGAGGCGGGGCTTCCGCGGTCCAATCTACGCGACGCCCGCCACCTGCGATGTCGTAGCGCATATGCTGGCAGACAGCGCCAAGATACAGGTGGCGGATACCAAGTACGTGAACAGGAAACACCGCAAGCGCGGGCTGCCGCTGGTGAAGGCTCTCTACGGGCCGAAGATGGCGGACAGGACGATTGGCATGCTGCGCGGCAGACCCTATGGGGAGGAATTTATCGCCGCGCCGGGTGTGCGGGTCCGGTTCCTTGATGCGGGCCACATACTCGGCTCCGCCCTGCCGGTGGTGGAGGCGACGGAGAACGGCCGCACTGTCAGGATTGGCTACGCGGTGGATTTGGGGCGCAAGAACCTGCCGATACTGCGTGACCCGGAGCCTATGGAGGGGATTGACTACCTGGTAATCGAGTCAACTTACGGGAATCGATTCCACGACAATATAAGGGATGCGGGCAGGCAGCTTGCAGGTGTGATAAACCGAACCTACAAGCGCTCCGGGAAGGTGATAATCCCCGCGTTCGCGCTCGAGCGCACACAGGAGGTTGTCTACATACTCAACGACCTCTGGAACGAGGGCGAGATACCCAGCCTGCCGGTCTACGTTGACAGCCCGCTTGCAACAAGGGTGACGGAGGTGTTCCGCAGGCACACAGACTGCTTCGATGCCGAGGCGCAGCTCAGGCTGCGCGAGGACAGCGACCTTTTCGGCTACCGCCAGCTCTCTTTCGTGCGCGATGTACGCCAGTCGAAGAAGCTCAACGACTCGACCAAGTCATGCATAATTATCGCAGCCTCGGGCATGTGCGAGAGCGGGAGAATCGTCCACCACCTGCGCCACCACATCGGAAATCCCAACACCACGATAGTCTTTGTGGGGTTCACTGCCAGGCACACGCTTGGCCGCAAGATAGTCGAGCGCCAGCCCGTAGTGAGGATATGGGGCGTGGAGAAGCATCTGCGGGCCGAGGTCGTGGTGCTCGATGCGTTCAGCGCGCACGCTGACAGGCGCGACCTGATAGCCTACGCGAAGCGCGCGGCCCCGGGACTCAAGGGCGTGTTCATCGTGCACGGTGAGGAGGAGCAGTCCATGGCGCTGGCGGAGGCGCTAAGCGGCGAGGGGATTCCCGGCGTCAAGGTTCCGCACATCGGCGAGACTGTTGCGAACCTGGAGGCAGGTGTATGAGCGGGACGGCGCATAGTCGGGCAGACTCGATGCGCTTGCAGGAAGTGACACTTTTGTCAACAACTTTGCTTTTTGTGACAATAATTGTGACTTTTCCGGGTTTCAGGAACGTCTAAATAGATGGAGAAAAGGAGGAAAACGAGGTATGAGCCAGGCAGGCCTAACGCTGGGCAGGGTAAAGCTAACATGTAAAGAGACAAGGTGTTGCGCCGTCTCGAACTCATGCCTCACCTCCTGCTCCGCGGGTGGCAGAGCGTGCAGTCCGGCGGAATTTGGCACGAAATGTGCATATAAGTGTATTGCAGGATAAGAGGTTGGCCTTCGTCCACGAGAAGGAGCACGTGAAAAAGGGGCGCAAGGATGACGGTCAGGGAAAGAAACGAAAAACTCAGAGAGATTGAGCACCTGAGCAAGTCGCTTGAGAGCTGGCTTAGGACGCCCATGCTTGAATCTGTGAAGAAGATTGGGGCAGAGGCGATAAGGTGCAGGATGTCTGAGCTGTCGCGTCCGCTCACGAGAGAAGACAGCCGCGGCGGGCCGGAATGCTAATCCAGCCTGCCGGGTCGCGAGCGAATGTACAAAAGACTGTCGGGGATGATGTTTGCTGCTGTGATTTGGGGACCTTGACCCTGGCGGTCTTTTCTTCTTCCCGTTCGGGCTTTCCGGGATTGATATGAACTTCCAGACAGGTGGAGAGTCGGGCGCGTTTATCAGGACGCGCAAGCAGGCCGTCATGGGTGTGCGCCTGCTTATGCTTGTGGTTCTCCTGCTGGTGCTCAGGTACGACAGCGCCGGGGAAGGGGTATCCTACGAGCTGCTTGTGCTGTTTGGCATTTTCGCCGCCTCCAATGTGGTTTTCTGGTTTGTGCAGCGCGAGAGATTCGAGAGCAGGCGCTCATACAGCCTGATTCTACTCTTCGACGTGGGCATGGTGAGCCTTCTGGCTGCGTTCCTGGGGAGCCGCAACCCCGAGTTCTTCGCAGTGTACTTTCTCACCGTCTTGGCGTGCGCGTTTTCGAACAGGGTGTCGGTCGCCGCGCTTCTCGCACTCGGCGCCTGCGTCGTTCTGGCTGTGCTTCATTCATATGCCCAGGGTGCGCAGTCCCTGCTGACACAGGCGTTCTTCCTGCGCCTGACACTGCTTTTTGTGACCGCACTGCTGGCGGGATACATTGCGGAGGCGATGGATGCGGAGCGCCAGATTGCCATTCACCTGAACCCGACGACCGGCCTGCCGGGCTACTCGCTTATCCGCACGGAGCTTGAGCGCCGAATCAGCGCCGGCGAGAAGTTCGCCGTCTGCTATATTGACAACGACAACTTCAAGGCGTACAACGACCACTACGGCTATGCCAGGGGCGACAGGCTCATAAAAGCGACTGGCGAAGTCATAGACGGCGCCGTGCGCAAGATGGGCAATGCGAGCGACTTCATCGGGCACGTCGGCGGCGATGACTTCCTAATAGTAACCACCCCCGATACAGTGGACGCCCTCGCCACGGAGATAAACCGCGCCTTCGCCAGAACTGTGCGTGGGTTCTATGATGAGGTCGCGCTTGAGAAAGGTTTTATAAAGAGTCACGACCGCAAGGGTATTACTGCGATATTCCCGGTGATGGGTCTTTCGATAGCGGTAGTGTCGAACGTGAACCGCGAGATAAGCGACCCGGACCAGATAGCCGAGCTTGCGACGCATCTGAAGAGAAAGGCCAAGTCGCACAAGAGCCGCGTCTACATTACGGGCGACACCACCATCCAGCGCACACGCGCAGAAATTGACGCCGAGCGCAAATCCTAAGCGGCCCACACACCGGAGTTTCCGGGAACTTGACAGCAGCCGCCGTCGTGATTATGATGGAGGTAATGAGCATGAACCTTTTACCGAAACTCGGCATTGGCGCAATCCTTCTGCCTGTTCTTGTGATAGCGGGCTGTGCTTCGCCAGTTCTCAGGCGGCTGCAATCGAGCGACCCGGCAGTTCGCGAACAAGCGGTAGAAGAGCTGGCATGGCGGAAGATACCGGGTGCCGCAGAAGCTCTCAGGGACGTACTGCGTAATGATGAATCATGGGGAGTGCGGGAAGGAGCGGCCTGCGTACTTGGCCTGAATCTTGCCCCATCGGCAGTCAAGCCGCTGATGGAAGTGCTAAGTGAGCGTGCAGAGAGTGATACTCCCGAGGATGTGTTAGTGGTTAGCCCATCGCGGGCGACTTTCAGGGCGGCCGCAGCCGAGTCTCTGGGGATTATCGGCGATAACCGTGCGACAGAGGCGTTACTCAAAACGATTCAGGAGAAATGGAACTATAATAACGCGGACATAACGGACCAAGCCCGCAACGCGGCGCGTGAGGCGCTGGTCAGCATGTGTGACCCGAAGGCCTTTGATACGATGGTACGACTCCTCGAAAGCCAGGAACAGTGCACCCGTTACTGTGCTGTGCGCTATCTAAGGGAACTTGGCGACGCCCGCGCAGTGAAACCGATAATCTCAATGTTGGACAACAGCAGAGACCCCGATTACTACAAACGCCCATACACCAAAGACACAGGTGCAATACAATTCGACTACGACTACACGGAAGACATTTTTCACGAGGCATTTAGTGCACTTGCTGAGATGGGCAGCAAAGAAGCGGTAGAGCCGCTTCTGAAGTTCCTGCTGAAACCCGAGAAGAAGACCCTTCCCACGTTCGCTGCAATGACAGCAGAAACGTATGCCATCGAAACACTTGGCAGGCTTGGTGACGAGCGCGCAATTGGGCCACTTGTTGAAGAGCTCGATGATGATACCATTGACGCGGCGGAAGCGCTGCTTGAAATCGGCACGCCTGCCGCCACTGCCAAGGCGCTGGCGAAGATTCTGGAACTCTTGCAGAAGGAAGATGAAGGTGACCATATTCTTGCACTGGAAGTGCTTGCGAAAGTTGCCAAGCCGCGTGCGGTCTCGAAGCTGTCGGACATCA
>DAOVDS010000055.1 GCA_030669415.1 bacterium | reverse complement strand
CGGCGGTGGTGGAAGAATCAAAATCACAGCTACCGACCATGGCGGGTGGAGCGGTACGGTTGAAGCTGTCAAGGGTCTTGGACCAGGCAAGGGTGACGATGGCCAGGACGGCACCATAAACGGGCCATAACTCTACCCGGACACAACCATGCACGCCTGTCAATGCCTGAGTATCAGGCCGGCCCTTCCAGTCTTTGTTAGTACGAGGCCCGCAACGGCGATGCAGGCCAGCACAATCGCGGCCCACACTGTCAGGACACACAGGAAGACCGCAACAGTCAGGACGACTCCCTCGCCGAGACGCTCCCGCAGGTCCTTGTCTCCGAAGAACGAAAGCTTTAGCGCGAACGCGAGTGCCAGCAGCAGGAGAAGGGAGACAAGCTTGAGAAACGCGTAGATTCTCTCGTAGCTCTGCGAATCCGTGCTCCCGAGGACAAGGACAGGGTCTGTGCCCAGCTTCTTGAAACTGAGGGTCCTGCCCACCTTCGGCAGATAGATTTCCGGCGGCATAATGCCCGCTGCGCGTGCTCCGTGGTCCACGAGGCCGTCTCTGGCGAGGTCCTCTGCTCGCCACATGTCGCGGGGCATGCGTCTGCCTGGATGGGCCCTTGCGTACCTGTAGTAGATTTCCAGGGTAAGTGAGTTGATGGCGGTGGCATAGACGCGCCCGCCAATCATTCCCCACTTGCCGACGGGGTCCCAGGAGCCATCCGCGCACCCGCCGACACGCTGGGTGTCAAGCAGCGCCTTCTTCATGGCGCTGTTCCACTTGTGCCAGTTTTGCCCGCCAAACTGGAACATGGCGTAGGTCCCGTAGTACCAGTAGTAGAAATCAACCTTGTCGTTCCTGGGCTTGTTGTAGTCGGGGAGGTTTGCCATAAGTATGTCAACGCCCTTGAGAACCTTCGGATTGCTCCTGGACTGGCCGCAGAATATCCGGCAGATGACAGACACGGCAGTCATGGTCGGCAGCTTCGCGTAATGCTCGTTGACACCGCGAATGACCGATCCGTCGTCGCCCGGCCTCATGTAGCCGCACTTGCCGGCCGTGTTGGTCGCCCTGTCAAACCAGTTGATGGCGCCGTCGAACATCGACCTGTCAACGTGCAGGCCCGCGGTCTTGGCAGCCTTCAGAGCCATGACCATCCAGCCTGTGACCGAGGAATCGTTGCGCCCGTCCTGCGCCTCGTACTTCCAGCCAAGGCCTGAGTTCTGCGCGGCGCGGATGTAGTCAACAGCCTTTTGCGCAACGATTTTGAGGCGGTAGTCGCGGGTCACGGCATACGCCTCGCAGATTGCCATGGTGCCGATTGCGTGGTTGTAAATCCACGACTCGGCGAGACGCGGGCCGAACGAGCCGTCAGCGTGTTGCTGGCCAATGAGCCAGTCAAGCCCGCGCCTGACAGTTTTCCTGAACTGGCCGACGCGGTGCGTGTGCCCGTTGCCCATGAACGCAAGGAGTGCCAGGCTGGTAACTGCGACGTCGTACTGGCTCGTGCCCCTGCCGTCGCAGATGACGCTCTTGCGCCGGTCGCAGTTCTTGTCGAATCCATCCTGGTCCCAGTGGCCGTCCGAGTCCTGGTGGAAGTGCAGCCACCGCAGAGATGCGCTCACGGTTGACTCTGTCCCGGGCGAGCCGCCTTCACGCGCAAGTGAGCCTTTGCCCCAGCGCTGCCCGTAGGCCCCGGCGCGCCCTCCGCCAATGCCGTAGGCATCGATACAGCTTGTGGAATCGAGGTTCTTGTTGGAAAGGCGGTCCATTTCCGTTATGTCCCTGCGCGCCTTCTCTTCCTTCGCAATCTGCTCGCGCACCCTCTTCTGCGCCTGCTGCAAATACTGGCTTGCCTTCTGCGCCTGCTCAGCCTGCGGGGCGACAAATCCCTCTTCTCGCTTTTGGCGCTGTTGAGATGCCTTTTTCGCCAGCTTCGACTTCTCAGTCTGGAGCTTCTTGATGTTCATCGCCAGTTGCTGCTGGGCCTGCTGCAACTTGTGGACGTTCGACTCGAACTGCTGTTTGAATTTCCCTTCAGACACTTCGGTCTGGCTTGCGGACTCCTGGTATTCCTGGGCGCGTTTGAGCTGCTGCTCCATGAGTTTGTTGAACTGTTCAATGTTTCCAGCGATTTGCTCGCGTTGCTGGATATCGGTTGTTTCCTCCAGTTCGCGCACCAGCCGCTGCGCCTCCTGCGCATAGAGGCCGGCCTTTTCGACCTCCTTGGCGGACTCAATCACCTCCTCCATATTGCCGTCATAACTGTATTTGAACTCGTCCGGCGCGTACACTGTCCAGAAGGTCTGCCCGACATCGATTCCGACCGGCCTTGGCGATTTCAGGGGGAACGAGGCGCCGAAGCCGGGTTTCGACTTCAGCTTCAGGCCGTAGTACACTTTGACAGCGTATGAGAATTCGCCCTTTCCCCGCTTGAGCAGCGGAAGGAGGACCATCCGCCCGGCGCCGCCCGGCCCCAGGGCGGGCTTCACCTGCCTGCCTGCAACCTCGGCGGACCAGAGCTGGGCGCCTTCGGGAATCTCTAACAAGAGGTACTGCTTCGCCCTGTTCTGAATTCTGTACGATGCCTCGTTGAAGGAGTAGCCTTCACGGGACATGACTGTCGTGATTTCGGCGATATCAATAATCGCCTCGATTTCCTTCTCCTCCTTGAGTCTCTTGAGAGAGAACGATAGGCGGTAGTCTTTTGCGGTATCCTGAACCTTGCAGCCGCAGAGGAAGATTGCGCGCTCCACAAGCACCGCGCCCAGCAGGGGGAACTCCTCCTTGCTGGCCGGCTCGAGGTTCTCTTTCTCCTGCTGCGTCACCTTCAGGCCGGAGCTGTTTTGAAGCATTACGTAGACGCGGCGGCTCTGAACGCCTGTCGGGTAAATCGAAGGAATCACAAGTGTCTCGTCGTCCCGCGAGATACTCTCCCAGTTTATCGCGATGCTGTAGGAATCGACCAGTCCTCTCTGCAGCTCGACCGTCCAGACCCCGCGTGCCTTGTCGCCAACGCCGACCTTCGTGAGGTTCCTCTGGCGCTCGAACGGAATGGCAAGTACCGCCTTGTGGGCCAGAGCGTACGGCATGGAGAAGGAGAACCTGCGGCACGGCGCGGATTGTATCCTGTACTCTATGACGGTTGTGAAGGAGACCACCTCATCCTTCACAAGCGCACAGGAGACGCAGTTAGCGCTCAGAGATGGCTTGAGCCTCTCAACGCCAATAGTGCCGGAATGCTCCCGGCCCCTGAAGGCGAAGGCGAGCCGCTTCTCGCCGTGCGCGGGGGCAGCCTTCCTTGGATACGGAACTGTGCGAATGTCAACGGGAACAAGGTTCTTGGTCTCCTTCGTGGTAAGTGCAATCCCCACAACCGATGAAACGACCGCGTAGCCCTTGACAAACCCGGCACCGGGCACGACAACCTGCGGCAGCTCCAGCTCGGAGCAACCTTGCTCCATAATGCGTGACCCCGAGACGGAGATGGAAGTCGAGCCAAGGAGCGGCCCGACCAACTGTATCCTGACCAGCCTGCGGTTGCCCTGCTTCTGCACATGCTTCGATTTCATGTGGTAGCACGAGATGTCTTCTATGTCAAACCGGGCAGGCACATAAAGGGAGAGATTGTAAACTCCCCGCTGCGCGACTGTCAGCTCAATTAGCGTGTTGAAGAAAAGCTTGTCCTTCGTAACGGAAAGCTCGGTGAAGATGTCTGCGCGCAAGTCCGCCTTCTTCTCAAGTGTCTTCAGGCGCAGTTCTATCGGACGGGAAGAGTAGTCGTATGCGCAGTGAACCCCGTAGTTCTCGCGTGTCTTGGCCGTGGATTGCGTCTGAATCAGGTTCCTGGAACCTGCCTTGTCCGCTTTCAGGGTGTTTGACAGAAACACGCAGACTGTCCCGGTCTCCTTGCGCGCATCAAGCGCCTGCAGGAAAGGCAGGGCGAGCTCACCCGTTTTCCGGTCCAGGACCGCCACGCCGTTGACAGTCAGGTTGAACTCCCCTTTTACAGGCTCATACAGGAGGACTTCGAGCGTCTTCCCGCCGCCGGGGCCCCGCGCAATGCGCCAGACCTTGACCTCTTTCGGGGTGACTATCTGGTATATCTCGAGGTTCTCCGGCACGGCGAAGGAGAAGCTGTCGAGCTCGCCGCCGGTGACGCTCAACCTGGCGTCGCATCTGAGGGTAATGAGGCTTTCAGAAAGCCAGTGGTAGTGTGAGAGGCGCGCGTCAGTGGCTGTTTTCGCGCCTGTCGCGACAGTCCTCTTGGGGCCGTATGATATCGAGACGCTGCTGGCGGGGCCGAGCGCTGCGACCACCTCCCTGCCATCCTTTGTGTCATTCACCTCCTGCCCGCCGACTGCGCTCTTGATAATAATCTGCGTGCCGGGCCTGCTTGTCCTCGCCTTCAGGATGGGACACGGGATTGGACGCACAGGGAACTCGACTGAGCCGCTCACCTTCTTGGGGTCAATCGGCAGCGAGAAGCTGGTACTGAACTTGTACTTGCCTGCCTCTGTAAGGATGAGGAAGTACCCTGAAGCCTCCGAGCGCAGGTGCGCCGCCTGGCTGCCCTGTTTCCCATCGAGTTTCGCATTGTGCAGGGCGATGCCGGGCAGCCCGATAAACACTTCCGCCGCTTCCGCACGCATGAGTTCAAGATGCATCTCGAACGTAAAATCTATCCTGTCTGACAGGATGCTCGCCTCGTAGTAGGCCGAGTTGACCCCAAAGAGCCGTGGCGGCTGGGGGGTGACTTCGGGCAGAAGGCCGGCGCTTCTGAGCAGTTCCTCATATCTCTTCGCGCCTATGTGCACGCGCCCCTTGCCGGGGACTTCCTTGAGAGTCTTCACATCATAGGGGATTATCACTGTGTCAGTATCGGGTGCCTCGGCCGGTTCTCCCTTGCCTCCTCCCGCGCAGGCGTCCTGCGGCGTTAGCAGGAGCAGGCAGAGGGCAAGGAACACGACTGCTGCGGCCATGAGCTGTTTGTAGTACTTCGCCAGTGCCCCGATGCCGTAGAAGAGGGCGCCTGCGGTAATTCCGAGAATCGCCGCGTTGCACCACATGGCGTGCTGGGCCCCGATTGCGCCCGGCAGCAGCGAGAAGATGAAGATTCCGGCAAGAACGTAAGTGAGCCTGATTCGCAGCTCTTTCCTTCTCAGGCGCACCGCCACGGCGAATGCAAGCAGGGTGATAATCAGGCACTGCGCGAACATCCGGGACTTGTTGACATAACCGATGGAGAGTTTACCCCCGGGAGAAAGCGAGAAGAACGACAGGGGAGTGCCCTGGGGGCGAAGGTCGATTGACAGGGACAGGAGCCCTTTCTCGCGCTTCTTTGCCCTGCGTATGTCTTCAGCCAGTTGCGTCGCCACGGAAGGCTCGCCCCGGACGTAACCTGACTTTCCCGCCACCGGCGCTCCGGGTGGCTGCGGTGCGGGCCTGCGCGGCGTCCGCTCCTCGCCACTGAGCCCGGTTACGCGCCGCTCCAACGCCAGTTCTTTGGGTGTGGTGGTAAGGTTCTTGTTTGAGAGATTGTCGAAGCTCGTGCCGCGGGGGATGTCCTTGGTGATTTCGACCTCCTCTTCCAGGATGACTATCGGCCTCTCAACCATCTTCTCCGACTCAATGCGCGGTGTCTTGAACATCGCGCGCTTGAGTGTTTCATCATATTCCTGTTCACCGGACGAGCGCTGTATCACGATGCATGGCGGTTCGTGTGCAACCCGGTAGATGTGTGGCCCGAACGCCGTCAGCGCCAGTAATATGGCGACAACTACGGCGGATGCGGCAACTGTCGCGTACACAGCGGCGTGTCTGCGACGCAGCAGCAGGAGCTGTCCCGCGCACGCAATGCCCACAAGGAGCGCGCAAATACCCGCGAGCCAGCCCCACATGTATTCGAGGAATAAAGGCTGGGAGAACTGCCTCGTGGAGAGCTTCATATCGCCGCCGAAGGAGGTGTACCTGTACTGCTCGGGCAGGTACGCGCGCCACTGCGACTGCAGCACCGGGATGCCCTCTGCCACCGTGGGCAGAGACATCTCGATTGTGCCCGAGCCCGTCATGGGCTGCGACTTGCGCTGGTACGTGGCTGCGATGACGTAGGTATTCTCGCGCCCTGGCTCGGGTTTGGGCGCCGCGGTGAGCGAGACCATCACCAGGTTGCCGCTCTTTGCCGGTTTCGCGGGCTGCAGGTCAGCCGCGTCGCGCCCGAGAAGAACGGACCACAACTGGGCGCCCTCGGGGAGGCGGAAGGTGAAGAACTGGTTGCCCGCCGAGGTCAGTTCAAAGACTGCGCGCGTGCGCTGGACGCCATCCTGGGTAAAGACAGTGATGTAGGTCGCGCTGGGGACAACAACGCTCAGGACGGGCTTGAGCGCGTGCTTGGTGACGTTGAGCTTGAGCGAGTAGTCTGTCGCAACGTATCTGAACGCGTGGATAAGGACCCGCCTCGGGGTATAGTACCTTGTTAGCGCATAGGGATAGGGCATGGCAGTTACGGGGATTTCCCTCAGTTCCTTCGATGTTGTCAGGATTTCAATCCCTTCGCCCGCTTCCACGCCCACGAAGCCATCCTGGCGCTCGGGGTTGGGTACGAGGATTTTCGGGGCAGTCAGCTCGACGGCGTCTTTGCCTACCTTTATGTCGAACGCGATGTATAGATTGTACACACCCAGGATTTCCCTCTGGAGAGATATCTTCCAGTAGTCCCCGTCGGCCTGCCGGGAGAGCGACTTCTCCTTTATGAAATCGCCGCGGATGTCCACCATATCGCCTGTACCGGGCGGGAGGATGAACTCGAACTCCCGTGCCGGGCTCTCGCCCAAGCGCAGCGTCAGCAGTGATACCGCCTGGAACAGGCTCTCGTTGACCGATAGGTACGTAACGGTGGTTGCGGAAACCTTCGGCTTCTTCCTGCCTGCGATAACCATGCCGCAGTAGTCGTCCTTCTTGACCTCGTAGCCCAGTATTGTCTTTCGCACTGTGATTCCGCGGTGCTTAATCTGGCTTACATCGAGGTCCCTCAGGCCGGTGACATCCGCGCCTGAGAGGGTCATCGAGTCCTCGGCGCGAAAGACCAGCGTCCCGAGCCGCAGGGTCGAGCCCTCCGGTACTATGCGGGGAATCGGAATCGAGAGCTGCTCCCAGTGGGCCTCCTTGGGGAGCATCCGCGCCGAGACCGAGACCTGGATGGCAGCCCCGGCGCTGCGCTTTTCCTTCAAGACAATGTCAATTACGCTGGGCCCCTGCGCCCGGGTAATGGTGTAGTCATACCGCCTCTGCGGGAGATTGGTTGCGACTGAGAGAATCTCCCAGTCTCCCGGCACAGTGAGGCGCGCCGTATAGAGGGTTCCCTCTTTCACCTCGAATGTGCACAGCGAGTTGAGGCTTACGGTTGCTCGCTCCACAGTGACGAGTGTGGTCAGGAGCGAGCTCACCACAGGTGCAACGGGTGAGACTTTCAGCACGAGAGAGTAGACCTGCGGCCAGCCTTCGAAGCCTCGTGCGGGCCGGACGGTCTTTCTGGGGCCCTGCGGTGCCGAAGGCACATTTACAAGAGTGGCTGTGCCACCCCTTGGAGTAATCTCATTGAGATTCTTCGCCTCGGTGACCTCGAAGGCCACCTCCCGTGAGGGCAGAATCTGTATCAGCGGTTTCGCCGTGAGCGCGCCTGCGATTGATATCACGGGAACTTTGACTATCATGTCCTCAGGCAGGTTCTTTTCGAGCGAGAGCGTGATTGTGGTAGTGGCCTTCACCGGCTCGCGGAAGTTCAGAATCACCTGCTTGGCTGCGCCTTCCTCTTTCTCGGACCAGTCGAGCATCTCTGGGCAGGCGAGCTCCACAACGCGAAAGTCTTTCGGCACGTTAATGGCGAGAGATGAAATCTCCCCGCGGTAGACGTTGACGGTGGTAAACCACTGGACCTTGACTGTCTTGGGGTCGAGGTGGAGAAGGTTCTGCGCGCGGCTCGTGATGAAAGGCTCGAGCTCGGACTTCTTCTCCTGGGCAGCTATGTGGGCCAGGACGAAGTCCTTCCCGCCTGCGAATACCTCGACTGTCGTGATGTCATCTTCCGGGGAGTACGTCTTCGAGAATATGTCGGGGGAGATTTCCACCTCAGCCTTGCCGGGCACCTTGAGCGTGACAGTTGTGCAGGGAGCGGGGGGGATGCGAAGCCCCAGGCTCTTCCCGCGCTTCTCGCGCTTGAGAGGTGTTGCAAACGAGAGCGAAAGCGTATGAGTGCCCTTGCCGCTCATTATGAGCGCGTAGCCGCCCCGGGCGAGAATCACGTTCGCAGGCTTCCCATCCAGCTTGACGGTAGTAATCCCGACCGCGCCGAAGGGCAGCGTTATCTTCGTGAATCCTTTCTTGAGAACTGAGAACGTCAATTCCCCCGTGAACTTGACCTGCTCTTCGCCGACAGTACCGCTGTACCGGGATGACTGGATGACCCAGTCCGCCGGCGGCTTGATCTCTCGCTCTTTGCTCGCCTTGCGCAGAAGACGCATGTATTCCTCAAACTCGATAACGACACCGTGTTTTTCCTTGTCGAGAACCTTGTCGAGGTCCTCGTACGGCACGTAGATGTACCTTCGCTTCCTCGGTGTTTTGCGCTGTGTCCCGGGGCCGCCTTGCTGTGCCAGCAGGGGGCCGGCGCAGAAGAGCGCCGCTGCCACCATGAGTACAAAGGTCAGGTGCGCGATTCTCACGAGTCACCCCCCTTCTCGGGGCCTTGCGGCCCAGGAGGCTTGAGACCTGAGTCTTGAGGCTTGAGTGTTTTATTTTTTGTTCCCTCAGGCCTCACGCCTGTAGCCTCACGCCTGCCTTGCTGTATCAGCGCTATTACGTACATGACGAGCCAGAAGACCGACGTGATGATTGAACCGAAGAAGGCCGTGTTCAGGAACTCGCGGGACGTGCCGGAGGCGAGCGTGGCGAGAATCAGCGAGAGAAGAATGGCGAAAATGCTCAGCGCGGTCTTCGGCAGCCCTGCGAACCTGGCGAAGACAAGAAGCCCGGCCACCGTGGCGAGAAGTACCAGAATGTCAAGGCAATAGAAGAAGTTCTCGCTGAAGTACGTAGCGCTGACGTGCGCGCCCGAGCCCTGCTTGACAAAGATAAACTGCTTTCCTTCGCCCGTGAGTTTCACCGTAATCATATCCCCGCCCTTGGCAAGGATGGCGCATATATCATCAATCTCTCTTAGCAGCTCGTGGTCGCTGGCCGCCTCGCGCGGCGGCGCAAACAGGAGCGACTTGCCCCAGAACCACAGGCTGTCCTCTTCGCCGCGGGCCTTTATCCGGCGCATGTTGCCGCCGAATCCAGTGTATTTGAACTGCTCCGGCAGATAGAGCCTCGCGCTGAGCCGGGAGACAGGGACATCTCCCTCGACTGTCGGGGCGATTGCCTCCAATCCACCGCACCAGGACATCTCGGCGTTCTGGCCGAGCCGGGTCTTGTAGACTATTTCCACGTAGAACTTCGTCTTGCCCGGCGCGGATTCGGAGAGGTTTATCATGACGTGCTGCGGCGTCGCGCCCACGGAACGCTTCGCTTCCTTCCGGTTGACGTAGAGCTTGAAGACATCGCTCTGCGGCGGTACGACGAACGTGAGGAACTGCCTCGTCTTGCTCTGAACCTGGCATATCATCTTGGTTGTGGCGACGAGCTCTTTGGACACCTCCGTCTCGACGTGCATGTGTGAGACAATCGTGCTCAGGACTTTCTCGAACTCCTGCTTCAGGATGGAAAAATCGAGCGAATACGGGTGCGCGATGTACTTGTACGACTCATACGGCGAAACCTGCACCAGGGATTCCGGAAGCTCCTTCATATCAATCAGCTCGAGACCTGTGCTCTTTTGGGTGCTTACTATGAGCGTCTCGTTCTTGCACAGCGCGAAATAACCGTTCTCCTCGAAAGTGTCCAGGACCGTGGTCTCGGGGATTTTCACGCTTATCGCTTCCTGCGAAGTAGGGGCTATCTTCATGTCGTACGAGACGTTCAGAAGGTACTCTCCAAGAGTGTCGCCCTGAAGCTGCACCTCCCACGTCGTAACTCCATCTTCTGTCTTGAACTTCTTCTCCTTGATGCCGTGGCCGCTGACGTGGGCTGTCTCGCCAACCTTGTTGGCGATGGAGAACCTGAAGGTGCGAATACCGGCGTACAGAATCGTGTACCTGATGCCCGTCTGCACCTTCACAAGGTCTTCCTCGAATGAAAGGTGCGTCTCCACGGTGGCGACGACCTTGGGCTTCTGTTTCTGGACCTTGAATCTGGCGGAGACGGGGTAGCGGAAAAACTGGTAAGCGAGCTGCAGCGGCGACTCGCGCTCAGGTCTCACATTACCGACCTTGGCGGCAAACTCGCCGACATCAATCGGCGTCAGGCCGGAACTCTTCTGGGTTATCACCTTCAGGTTCGTGCGCACGCATATCCCGATGAACCCCGACTCCTTCTGTGCGGCCGGGTCGTGGGCGACCGGCAGGTCGACCGGTTCCTCCTCGCCGCTGCGTGTGCCTTGAATCAAGAGATTGAGAATAAAAGAACCGATGAGGCGCGCCTTGAAATCCACCTCGAGAATCTGGCTCTTGTCGCCCTCTTTCACCCTGTAGTCTTTCACAAACGACGGGTCGCCCGCCCGCAGCACCGCGTAGCCCTTGGGCAGCTCGATTTTTACGGAAAAGATGCCGCGCTTCTCCACGGTGTATCTCAGCGCGCTGGAGAGCGTCACAAACTGGGGGGTCACCGTGACGAGCGAGTCGTTGCGCAGCGCGATTTTGGGTTTCACTTCGGAGAGCTCGATTGTAAGCTTGTAGGGATGGCGCAAGTACCTGAATGACAGGTCAACTTTGCCGCGTCGCGCGGATGCGGGCAGCTCGCTCTGGTCGACCTGGCTGACGTTCTGCGTCTCCTTTTCCTTTATCCTCAGTCCCTCGGCTGCGCCGAGTGCGACATATCCGCTTTCTCTCGCGGCGCCGACCACCGCAAGCGCGGGAGCCTCGAAAATCCCGGCCGACTTCTCAAGCTCCTTCTCAACGCGAAGCGACAGTGTGTATGACTTCTTCACTTCCGTGAAGAGGTCAACGCGCAGGACTCTCTCGGCGCCTGAGGCCTCTATCTGCCAGTCCTTTATGTCAGCACCGTTCACCGACAGGAGCCGCCAGCCTGCAGGCAGCTTCACCTTCAACCGGTTGAGGTTCTGGAGAATCTCGTATTCTATCTGAGACTGGGCGGTTATGAGCCTCTCCGCAAACGAGACATGGGTCGAGACAGTGGCGAAGAACAGGCCGGCAAGCGGCAGCGCTTCCTTTGGCTTGGGCTTGTAGATGACCGATATCGTGTCGGTGCTGCCCACAAAGGCCAGCACTTGTGTCTTCTGGCCGTCAGGCGTTACCGTCTTTGTCGCCAGGAGCTTCGGCTCAATCTCCACTTCCACGTCGGGCTCGGGAATGGTAATCTCGAAGCGCGAAACAGGGGTTCGCGGCACCTTGAAGGTCACGAGGCGCTTGTCGGGTTTCTTGCTTAGCTTCACCGTGAACTTCGCCTCCAGCGTGTGTGAGCCCTTTTCCTTCAGTATGAGCAGATAGTCGTTCTTGCGCGCCTGCAGGAGCGCCTTTTCGCCATCCAGCTTCACCTCCTGGAGGGCCACGCCGGAGAGCGCAACCGGCAGCTCCACCCAGCCTTTCCTCAGGACATCTATGGCGAAAGTTGATTTCACGCTGACAGTCTCTTCCCCAATAACGCACGTGTAGGAGGCACCCGTGATAAGCGCCGGGACGGTAGGCTCCGTTCTGGCCTTGTCCGCTTCCTTTGCCTTCTTCCAGAGTTTGAGGAACTCCTCGTAAGGCATGAACACACCGCGTCCGGTTTTCTCAAAGACCTTCTCAAGGTCCTTGTACGGAACATACACTGTGTGTTCCGTTTCCACCTTGTCCGCCTCGGCTGGTTTTTCTTCCTGGGCAAAAGCAACCCCAGCCACGGACAGTACTGTTAGCATGAGGAGCAAACAAAACCTCATTCTTCCCATCTCTATCTCCTTCCGGTATCCGTTGGATTGACTCTCCCACCAAATTAGACAAAGAACAAGGGTGTTCTTATCTCAACTATCGCATAACCCGATGAAGTTGAGTCACAGGTACTACGGCAGGCCACCCGTGGCCAATCCGCGACGCGGACCCAAGCATTCTGGGTGTCCCGTCACGGACCATCCACTCAATCTTAGTATACACTGTAGAACCGCCATTATGCAAATTATCACAAGGTACAGGAGAGTATACAGAATACAGAAGGTAGAATACAGAATGAAGGATACAGGATACAGAATGGAAATTGTTGCACTTCGTGCATCCTTGTTCCCCCCTGTATTCTGTCTACTGTGTTCTGTATTCTGTATACTTCATTCTGGGTTCTGAGGCAGCAGGCGCTGCAGCTCCTGCGCGTCCTTCTTCATTCTCTCGACAAGCTCCGCGGCGCTGCCGAAATGGCGCTGCTCCCGTATCTTGGCAATGAACCTGACCTCCATATCATGGCCGTAAAGGTCGCCGTGGAAGTGCGGGATATGGACCTCAATAATCTCGCCGGCGCTGTCCGGGTGGAACGTCGCCCTTCTGCCGATACTGACAAGTGCGGGTCTCTGCGTATCGCTGAAAACCGCGATGGCCCCGTAGACCCCGCTGGGCGGTCGCGCTTCGTGGTGCAGGTCGAGGTTCGCGGTGGGGAATCCGAGCTTGTGCCCGCGGCCTTCGCCTTCCACAACTGTGCCGAGCACCGTCACCCTCCTGCCCAGCATGTTCCGGGCCGCTTCGAGGTTGCCGGCGATTATCTCTTCGCGCACGCGTGTGGAGCTTACCACGTCACCATCAAATTCAACAGGTCCGAACCGGCGCACCTCGAACCCCAGCTTCTCGCCAATCCCGGTCATCACCTCCGGTGTGCCCTCGCCGCCGCGCCCGATGCGGCTGTCGAACCCCATAAGCAAGCCCTTGAGCCCGAGGCGCTCCGTCAGGAAGCGGCGGGAGAACTCCTCGGCGGACGTGGCTGCAAGCTCGCGCGTGAAGTCGAGAAGCACGCACACGTCGATTTCTTCGCGCTCAAGAAGGAGCAGCCTGTGAGGCAGGCTTGTTATGTAAGTGGGGCCGCTCCTGGCGATGACCTCGCGGGGATGGGCGCGGAACGTGACCACCACGCTCTGCCCGTTGAGCTGGGCCGCCCACCCGCGCAGCTCCGAGAGGAGCTTGCGGTGCCCTGTGTGAAGGCCGTCAAAGACTCCCACAGATGCCACCGGGTTCGCGAAATCGCCGGGGTGCAGGCCCGTGGGGTCTTCATAGGTGCGCATGTCAGCCGTTGTACTCCTTGCGCAGACGCCGCAGCTCACGCTGATGCGCCTTGCGCTGGGCCGGGCTCATCCTGTCCACCAGCAGCACGCCCTTGAGGTGGTCGGCCTCGTGCAGCACTATGCGGGCAACGAGGCCGTTGCAGTCGAAAGAGACTTCGCGCCCGTCGAGTGTTCTGGCGATGCAGCTTATGCGCGAGGGCCGCACAATCTTTGAATAGATCCCCGGGAAGGAGAGACACCCTTCCTCGAACGTGTCCTTGCCGGAGAAATCCACCACCTGCGGATTGACAAGCACCAGCTCATCTTCCTGCTTGCCGGAGGGGTTGATAATAACAAGGCTCTTGTCCAGCCCCGCCTGCGGTCCCGCCAGGCCAATGCCCTTGCAGCCGTACATCAGTTCAAGCATCTCTTGGGCGTTCTGTGCCAGCTCATCGCCGAAGTCCGCGACTTCCACAGTCGGCTTCTTGAGAAACGGGTCAGGGTACTTCACCAGTTCCATGTTGAGAGCCTCCGAACACAGGTTGGCTACCTGCCCGACCTGACCACCGGGAGTTCGAACCGGTCATCTTCAGGAACCATGTCTTTCAGCTTTGCCGACTTCGCCGCGAAGTAGGTCCAGCAGGTGGTTGTAGACTGCAGGAAGGGCTCGCCCCATTCCACCCACGGCATCCCCACTTCCGCCAGGCGTTTCCCCGTCGGGTAACGGGAGCTGGGCTGAACCTGAATCACGTGCCGGTACCTGTACACTTTGAAAGGCAGCAGGTAGCATTCGTAGAGGCGCAGCTCGGGCTCGCGCCCCAGTACCCGCTCCAGGCCAGCTTCCTTCTTGGTTACCAGCCTGCCGCCCGCGAACGCCTCGACCAGCTTGTGGTCCTCAATTCCCTTCTTGCGAAGCAGTATCCACCTTGTCTGCACGTTTCCTTCCGCGACAAGGACCGGCTTGAGGCCGCGGGACACCTGCCTCGGCGGTGTGGCCGGATGAGGGGGCGGCTCCGGCAGGCGCCTGCCCTCGGACCCGGTGCCGCGGGACCACTCTATCTCGCGCGGCGTGAGGGATATGTAGTCCCCTTCCTTGGCCTGCGTGCCCGATACCGGTAGCGGGCTCATGTGCCAGTCCCAGCCCTCTTTCGGGGGCTGCGCTTTGAGCAGTTCAGAGACGAGCTCATAGTACAGGCTCCCATCGCTTTGAGCTTCCGGTACCCGCGTAACCTCGAAAAGCAGGACAAGCACAACAACGCCAATCACAGTTATGAGAATAAGCCTGGTCATTTCATCGCCTCCACGTTACAGACTCAAGTGGGCCGCCAATGCTACCACCGACCCTTCGCTTCTGTCAAGTTGAAACTGCACCGGTGCCGCCTTGCGGCTGCTCTCCTTTCTACTATCTTGAGAGTAGAGAGTAGAGCTGTGCTGCGCACGCGAACGCTGCCGTTGCCAACAGGCATAACCACGAGAAGAGATAGCCAAACTTGACGTACGGAGTGAGTTGTGTGTTTCGCCCGTATTTGCCGGCAAGCACCCCTTCTTCTGCATAGCCAAGGGTCTTCCTCACCGTACCGTCGGGTGACACAAGCATGCTGATGCCGGACGAAGCTGCCCGGACAAGCCATCGCCTGGTTTCAACAGCGCGCAGCGGAGCGAGGGCAGCATGCTGAAGATGCGGCCAGTACCCCCAGTAGCAGGCATCCATGGTGGGCGCTATCAGCACTGACGCGCCATTTCTGACGAGATTTCTTGCCACTTCCGGGTAACTCAGGTCATAACATATCAGGATGCCAAGATTGCCGCCGAGAGGTTCTCGACTGTCGCCGGGAATACCATCTCTGAAGAACTGTACCGGATATGCCTTGACATACTTGCCTGCAACCTCGCCGTCGGCGTTTATGAGCAGGGCGGTGTTGTAGAAATCGTCTCCCTGCGCCGTCTCAGTTGTTCCGAATATGAGTGATACTCCCTGTTCCCTGCAGAAACCCGTGATTGTCTCTTTCGCCCTTGCTTCCTTCATTACATCCAAGCGGGCGGCATACTCCGGCCAGACAAACAGCTTCGGTTTGCCGTGTTCCTGCAGGTGCTTCTTGCTCAAGGCAAGGCACGTCTCGAAGCCGCGCTCAGACTGGACTGCGGCAAACGGAATCTCCTGCGTGCCTTCAGCCGGTGTTCGCAGCAAACCATAGCCTGCAACAAGCGCAAAGAGAGCCAGCGCAGACGCAAGATATTTCAGGGACTTCGATTCCCTGACTCTGATGACATACTCGGCAAGCAGTACGTTAAACGCAACTATGAAGAATGTCACGCCATAGCAGCCGAGCAGTTGGGCTGTCTGAATCAACACGGGCTGGCTGTACTGGGAATAGGCCGGCGTGAGCCAACTGAATCTGAGGCACCACAGCTCTGACCGGAAAAACTCCAATCCGACCCAGAAGACTGGCGCAAATACGATGCGCAGCCAGGCGGGCCTGCGCTGAGATACTGCGTGCATCAGCGCGAAAAGCCCCATGAACAGGGCAGGAACCAGAGGGAGCAGCACGCCGAAGAGTCCGAAAACGGTCACAAACCAGTGAAGCAGAATGCCGAAAACAACGACCCCGAAGAGCATCCCGAGTCTGAATGCCAGTGTTGGGTTTGCGCCGCGCAGGGCCAGGATCAAGGGAACAAGTGCTATCCAGGCAAGCGGCCAGAGCCCGAACGGGTCGAAAGAGAGAACATAAAGAACAGCAGCCGCGAGAGTGAGTCCGAGCCTGTGCTTGAGTTGAAGGTTGGCTTTCCGGCTTTGCCCGACTACCACGCAAACTCCTTTTTCTTGGCCCCGCTATCCTAACGGGAAAGTCCACAAAAGGCAAGCAAGAGCTGACTGCTGTCCAATTTGCATTGGGAAGCATGTTCCTGGAGCGAGTGTTATAAGAGCCTGTAACAGAATCACGCTATGGTTTTTCGAGTACTGCGAAGGCGGAGAGGCCCAGGGGCAGGGGGAAATGGGGTGCGACGAAGCGCTCGGCACCTAACAGGGCTGCGAGGAACTTGTTGACGGGACGTGGGGGCATGTAGAAGTCATCCCTTGGCGTGCGGTTGCGGTAGAGGCGCCGGGAGACGAGGCGCCAGACAAGCGCCGCCGGGAAGAGCAGCGTGTTGAAGTGACCGCTTCTGATTATCCGAAAGCCCACCCCCTCGCAGAGGCGGCGCAGGTCGCGCAGTTTGTATCGCCTGAAGTGCATCTCGGCAACATCATGTGCAGACCAGAGCGAAGGGAAAGCCGGGACAGTAACGAGTGCGCGCCCGCCGGGACGCAGGATGCGACATGCCTCGGACAGTGCAAGCCAGTCATCCCTGAGGTGTTCGAGAACATCGAGCAGGAGGCACGAGGCAAATGACGCGCCGGCAAAGGGAAGCTGCTCGCCCGCGGCGCAAACCGGGTCAGCGCCGTGCCTGTCGCGCACTATTGCGAGCTTCTCGTGCTCCAGGTCGAGGGCGACCCTGATTCCGGGTGCGGCGCCTGAAGCGATTCCGCCGAAGTATCCGCAGCCGACCTCGAGACGTGGGCCGGGGGGCAGTTGGGAGGCGAGCGAGGCGAGGATAGCACGCCTGCCGACGTACCACCAGTGGGTGGTCTCTGTCTCAGCGCGGCTGGTTCGTAGGGCCATGTGTGCTCCGCAAGAACAGTAGTGTGTACAGCAGAGAATACTGTGTAAGAAAAGGGGATAAGGAGATATTGTAAGGATGGGATACGGGGATATTTTTTCTATTTTTTGTTCTTATCTCCTTATCTCGTCCTGTTTGTATCACCTTATCTCCTTTTGTTTTTCTCGGTGTCTCCGTGCCTCTGTGGCGAAAAAAGGAAGGTCAATATGCGCATAATCGCTTTTATGAACCAGAAAGGCGGTGTCGGAAAGACCACGACGGCGGTGAACCTCGGCGCCTGCCTGGCGAAACTCGGGCGCAGAGTCCTGCTTATTGACATTGACCCGCAGGCCAACTCAAGCATCCACCTTGGAATGGACATCTACAAGACCAGGGAGAGCATCTACAACGTCCTTGTCAGCGACTGCCCGGTCTCGAAGGCGATGAAACCCT